>JAATEW010000346.1 GCA_015655535.1 Hyphomicrobiales bacterium
CGGCACGGAGGAGGCATTGAACTGCACGATCGTCGGCGGTTGAATGCCCGTCGGCATCATTGCGTGGATCGAATTGGTCGCCGAGACGATCTGCGCGATGGCGAGATCGACGTTGACGCCTTGCTGGAAATAGATCTTCTGGACCGCGATGCCGGAGAGCGTCTGGCTCTCCATGTTTTTAATATTATTGACGTTCGATGAGATCGAATATTCGCTGTAGGTGGTGACGCGCGCTTCCATCTCCTCCGGCGTCAGGCCGGTATATTGCCAAATGACGCTTATGACCGGGATATCGATCGTCGGGAAAATATCCTTCGGCGTCGTCAGAATCGCACTGCCGCCGAGGAAGAGCATCATTAGCGCGAGCACGTAAAACGTGTACTTAAAGCGAAGCGCGAAGCCAACAATACCCATGGGTCGCTCCAAAAGCCAAGTCCGCGCCGGCTCATTCCGCCCGGTCGAAGAGCGCGCTTTTTTAAAATGATCGGTCGCGCCAAAAACCGCTGGAAGACGGGTCTTCCCAGCGGAATGACGGCTTATTTCACGGGCTTGACGTATTGTATGGTACAGTACATATCAAGGGGCGCCGAGAGGTTTCACGAGTAAGTGAATGAAGCAAGCCGTTCAAAGTTCTGACTGCGCCATTTCGCCGGCGAGCAAACGTCTGGCCGCACGCCGCGACGCCTTCCTGGAAGCTGGGCGCGCGGTGTTCCAGGAAAAGGGCTTCGCCGACGCCACTCTCGACGATGTGATCGCGAAGTCCGGCGGTTCGCGGCAGACGCTTTACGCCTTGTTCGGCGGCAAGCAGGGCCTGTTCGAAGCGATCGTCAGCGATAATTGCGAGACGATTTATCGCGGTATGGTGCTCGATGCCTTGGCCACCCGTTCTCCGGCCGAAGTGCTGGAAGAAGTCGGTACGCGCTATCTGGCGATCGTCACCTCGCCCGAATGCCTGAGCCTCAATCGGATGGTCATTTCCGAAGCCCCTCGCATGCCCGAGCTTGCGCAGAGATTTTGGAGCCTTGGGCCCGGCCGCAGCCGGAACTTCCTCAAGGCTTTTTTCGAAACGCAGATCGCCCGCAAGACTTTGCGCTTGACCGATCCCGCTGCCGCCGCCGACCATTTTATCGAAATGCTGTCAGGCACGACACGTATGCAATGCCTGATTGGCGTGCGCCCGCCACCGTCGAAAAGCGAAGCCAAAAAGATCGTGAAGGCCGCGATTGCGCAGTTTCTCGATGGATGCCGATTGAGCCGCGAGCCGGTGGCGGCGGTGGAAACGCTGGGGCATATGTGAGCGGGCGATGATTTTGGATTGATTCAATCCAAAATCATGAACGGGAGACGCTGGCGGTTTGGGCCTGCTTGGTCAGAGCCGCGCCGCCCGCTGTATCGGGCCTGGATCACTTTCTTGCGGGAGCCAGGATTCCATCGCAGTCCCTTCGGACTCGTCCAAGGCCACTCTCGCGCTATACGGCACGGATATCGGGCTATGTGCCGAGGCTTCCTCTCGCGGAGCGTCGCAGACGGCAATGCGGTTTCGCCCAGCCCGCTTTGCCTTGTAAAGAGCTTGGTCGGCATCGTAGAGCAGCGCTTCAAGGTCGTCTGCTCTTCCTTGGACGTAAGATATTCCCCCGCTCACGGTGCTGCGGAAATCACCGGATGCCGAGGCAAATTGCTGTTGCGCGAAACATGTGCGGATGCGTTCCGCGACATTGATCGCGATAGCCACGGTCGAACGGGGCAGAACGAGCGCAAATTCCTCCCCGCCGAGTCTGACGGCCAAATCGCCTGAGCGAGAGCATTCCTTCAAGACCTTGCCAAAGGCGTACAGCACTTCATCGCCTTTTGGGTGGCCGTGAAGATCGTTGATCTGCTTGAAGCGATCTATATCGAAAATGATAAGGGCCGCGGGTGTATTGAGCGACTCGGCCGCGGGCCCAAAGAGAGCCCGGCGATTGAACAGGCCAGTCAGAGCATCCGTCTCTGCGTCGATCTTGTGGCCATGAGCTACCCGGACTTGATTGAGCATCAGCGAAATAGCGCCGATGCCGGCTAGTCCGGCAAGCGATATGCCCATGTTGAGATCTTCGGCCCAGTTGGTCGGCGCATGTCCGAGATGCCAGTCTCCATCATGCAGCAGCATGATGGCACACGGAACAAAAGAGGCAGCTATCAGGGCATAGAAGATGGACATGGTCCATATGGGCAGCGGTGCCTCCGAGCGGCCAAGCCAATAATTCCATGCTGTCAGAAGAAGGATCGCCATGGCGATAAAATTGAGAAGAATGTAGGAAATGCCGTCGAATCCGGTCAGCATCGGAAGTCCGGTCGCGGCCGACGCACATGAAGCGAGGATGACGACCGCGCGATGAGGAAGCAGGCCGCAACGGAACTCGCGGCTGACACCCCATACGAAGGAAAGTCCGAATATGAGAATTGCATATGCCGTCGCCCCGATAAGCGGAGACGGAAGTTCCGTGTAAATTCCATAGACCAGCGCGCCAATGGTCAGCAGCGTTGTGGCAATGACCCAATTGATCAGGAATTTTTCCGACTTGGTGACCAGCCAGCTCAGAAAGAAAGTAACCGCCAGGCCCGCTCCGGATATTGTGAATGCTGTGAGCAACGAGCCGTAATCGAGGGGCAAGGGAAGCATGGGTGTCCCACAGAATCTTCGATCGGAACTTGCGGGACAGCGATTGCGAAAGTCTTAAGCTAATACGTAGAGTCGCTTAAGGACGGCAGGCGAGGCAAGGGATGGAAGGGGGCAATATTGCCATTCCGGACAACTTGTCGCGCATAAACCACAAGATGCAGAAAGTGATTGTGTCAGGACTGGCAGCCCACATGCCCGGCAATAACACGATCGCGGATGACATCACGAACGCGTTGCCAGCATGATCTGGGCCGAGATTGCGTCCTTGCGTGCGAGCCAGGCTTCGAGCGCGGCGCGCTCGGCCGCATCGATGGCCGCGCCGGCGATCTCGAAGGCCGCCCCCGCGTAGTGTTCGGCCCGGTCGGCGTGATGATGCAGCTTATCCGTCTCGCGCCGGACCTTCCATCCGGCGATCTTGTCGCGCACCCCCGCGTGGCTTTCATCGAGCCAATCCGTCACTTCGGACCGAGCTGCCGCGAGTTTGGCCTGGCTGTTCTCGATGCGCTTTTGCAGCACGTCGAGATGGTTTCTGACAAGCTGTTCGCCGCACTGCGTCTTATCGTTGATCCTGGCTTTGAGATCGTTCAACCCGTCGTCCAGCAGCCGGAGCTTGGTAAGAAGCTCTTCACAGAGCTGATCGATCTGTTGGCTCATGACAACCCTCCATCAAACGGCGCAGCAGCGGGAGTCCGGATAGCATTCGTTACATGAGGCCATGCGCCAGGGAGAATGAAGCCTGCGAAATTCCGGTAAATTTTCGCAAAGCGAGCCGCATCGGGGCGTGGAAGGCGACGCCGCGAAGCGCGCCGGCCTATTCCGCGTTTTGACGGGGCGCCCATCTCTTCTCGGCACCGACGAATAAATTCCGGAAATATTCGGCATGGCGGTAGACGATCTCGTCGCTTTCGCCGCTTTCGCTAAGTTTCTCCAAGGCATAGGCGCGGGTCGTGTCGAGCAGCCGGTACAGAGGCGTCGCGCCGCTGATATCTGCCGAGACGAGCGACTTCATGACGAGGTTTGCGATGCAGTCGACAAAATCCGAAGCATTGATGCCGCGTCCGGCCACCGCCATGGCTGGGCCTTCCAGCGAAAAGGCGCCGACAAATATCGCTAGACGGCGCAACACCAGGCGCTCGGTCTCGCTCAGCAGCTCATAGCTCCAGTCGAAGGCGGCGCGCATGGTCTGGTGCCGGGCAAGTCCGGTGCGGCTGCCGATGGTCAGCAGCCTGGCCCGATCGGCGAGGCGCGCCGCCAATCCGCGCAGTCCGAGCGCGTCGACGCGCGTGGCCGCCAGCTCGATCGCCAGCGGGATCCCGTCGAGTTTGCGGCAGATGTCGGCGACGACGGGCGTGTCGCTATCGTTGAACTCGAAATCGTTCATGGTCGCGGCGGCGCGCTCGACGAATAATTGGACAGCCGGGAACTCTAGTGCTTCCGCGACGCCGAGTGTCGCCGAGGGAGGCGGACTCGCGAGCGGCAGAAGACGGCAGACGCATTCGCCCTCGGAGCAGAGCGGCTCCCGGCTGGTCGCCAGGATCTGCACGCCGGGCGCGGCCTTCCGCAATCCAATCGCCAAGCGCGCGGCGGTGCCTATGACATGCTCGCAGCTATCGAGCACCAACAGCATGTGCTTAGGCTTCAACGCGGCGATCAATTCCGAGATCGCATCATCCTTGAGTCCGAGATCGATCCCGAGCACTGCGGCGAGCGCGGCCGGCACATGATCGGGATTTCTGAGCGAGGCAAGATCGGCCCACCAAACCCCGTGCGTATAGGTGCCGGCGAGCCCCGTGGCGAGGGCAAGCGCCACGGAGGTTTTGCCGATCCCGCCGGGTCCGGCGAGCGTGATGAACCCATGCTGCGGCAATTGCTTCGTCAATTTGGCGACGAGGCCGCCGCGCCCGACCAAGCGTGTCATGAGGATCGGCAGATTATGGGCGGGTTGGACCGCTGCGGCCTGAGCGGCGGCGGCATTGAGGTCGGAGAGCGTCACCGGACCGACGAAACGGTAGCCTCGCCCGGGCGTCGTGACGAGGTAGCGGCTGCCGCCCTGGCCGTCGCCGAGCGCGCGGCGCAATGCGCCGACATGGACCGTGAGATTGGCCTCGACGACGACGGTATGCGGCCAGACCCGCGCCATGAGTTCGCTTCGGGTGATGAGGTCGCCCGGCCGCTCCAGCAAGGCGATCAATATATCGAGGGCCCGGCTGCCGATATGGACCTCGCGGTCGGCTTCCAGAAGAAGCCGCCGGCCGGGAAGCAGCCGAAACGGTCCAAATGAGATCGTATGCTCGATCGACCCGCCGTACGACGGATCGGCCACTCGGACCGGCCCGCCCAGCGCTCCGCCAGCGTCCAGTTCAGCGGAAAGGGCAAAGCCGGACACTTGAGCCATGACGAGATCTCCCGTTGGCGTTACTGCCAAGAACACGTACGCGCATCGGGGGTGGCCGATAAAGGTTCGATCCGGCCAAAAATAAGGGGAAATTTGGACAATATGAATTGGGCGCGCATACCTCGCCACGTTGGCAGCGGGCAGCCGTATCTGCAACACACATTTTCAATCGCTATGAAGCTTCACTCGCTGTGAGGCGCCCCGGCGTGGAGCCTGAATTCGTTGGGCGCGCGGTTGGTCCAGCGCCGGAATGCGTGCCGGAAATTGGCCGCGTCGCTGAAGCCCAATGACAAGGCTATGTCTTCCATCGTCAAATCAGTGTCACGAAGGTACTTGATGGCCATTTGCATCCGGAGTTCGTCCATGAGCTTGCGAAAGGACGTATCTTCGTCTCCCAATTTGCGGCGCAGCGTGCGCGTCGTCATCTTCAACTGCGTGGCGATGGCATCGAAACTCATGGGCCGCGCGAGGTTCCCGAGAAGGACTTCCCGCACTTTGCCCGCAAGGCCGGCGCGCAGTTGCAGCTCGTCCATAAGCTGATTGCAAAGACCGAGGACCGACTCATAGGTGATTTCGTTTCCAAGGTCGGGCGCCCCATCGAGCCATTTCGCGTCGAACACGAATTTGTTTTCCGCCTGTCCGAAAAGGACGGGACAGCCGAAAACCTCGGGATAGGATTTCGTGTCCGGGGTCGCGGCATAAGTCACATGCAGCTCTCGCGGATGGAAGGACGGCCCCATGACGTCACGATGAAGCGACAGGTGAGCGCCGAATTGAATCTCGACGAGAAATTTGTAAAGCGCCGCGTCGACATCTGGATGCGACAGCGGGACGATCGTCCAGGCGCTGTGATCGCCTTCTTCCTTGAACCCAATGTCGGCCAGCGGCGTTGCGAGCTGGTGATACTTCACCGCGAAATACATGGTCTGGCGGAAATTAGTGCTGCTGAGGATCGCGAACCCATACATTCCATAGGCAGACAGATGGAACCGCAAGCCGGTGCGATAGGCGAAATGCCGGTCGGGCGAAAGCCGGACGGCGCTATGACAGCAACGGATGACTTGCGTCAGAGACACACGCGTCGCCGGAGACATAAGATCGCTTTTGGATAGATCGACGCGCTCCAGCGCTTTTTCGGGAGGGACGCCCTCCGCCTCAAGAGAGTTCACCACTGTGGCGAGTTTAACGACCGGATAGATTTTTTCGTTTGGACCCGCCTTGATCATCAATGCCCCATCATCACGCCGGTCACTTGTCACGCCGGTCATTTGCCCGCCCGCCTCACGATAAGGGCGCAGGAGGAAATTGCGCGGTGTTTAGCGTGGAGGGAGATCGGCGTTTGTCGCATCAACGATCAGGTTTTTCAACTCGGTGTCAGCTTGAGATCGGCAAGGAAGTTGGATGCGCGGCGCCGGTACAGCGTTGATACCGCAAGCGATTTACAAAAATTTTCACGGATTTCGAGGGCTTTAGACGCGCCTTGGCCTTCCAGGGGCTAGGACCGGAAAACTTCTCCTTCTTCTTTCTCGGAAGCGGGCTTATTTTGGCTGCGATCGTCCTTGTTGGAGGAGGAGGGGCATTGTTGCATAGAGGGGGCGAAAGAAAGTGCCGGCCGTCTGGTCTGGCGCGCTGTGGGGTCATCGTCTCGCTGACCGCCTTGACAGGTTGCAATTCAGCTCCTTCGCAGAGCATTCTCGGATCCTATTTCCCGTCCTGGATGATTTGCGCGCTCATCGGATTGGCAGCGACCATCGTCGTTCGCCAGCTTCTTGTCGCGACCGGCCTGAATGAAACCCTGCCGGCGCCGGTCGTTGTCTATCTCGCGCTTGCGACCGCTTTCGCTTTTGCAGCCTGGCTGATATGGCTGCAGTAAACCCCAAGACCGCGCCTATGAGAGGCCGCCGCTTCGCGGGCCAATTGATTGCGATGGGCGCCATCGCCGCGGTTCTCTGGCTTGGCTTTCGCGTGGTCGAAGTCGTCGATCACCAGCCCCGAACCCATGACGCTTTTCTATATGCGGATGTTGCCGGATTGGCGCCCGATGTCAGCGGCCGGATCGTCGCGCTCCATGTGCGCGACAATCAGCGGGTGACCAAAGGCGAAAAGCTGGTCGAAATCGATCCGGAGCCGTTCGAGCTGCGGCTGCGTCAGGCGCGTGCCCAAGCCGCCGCGCTCAAAGCGCAGATCGATCTGACGACGCGGCAAGTGGCGGCGCAAACCTCCGGTGCCGAGGCGGCCGCGACGCAAGTCGAACGCGGACGCTCGCAACTCGCCCTTGCGCAAACCACTGTCGGACGGCTGGTGCCTTTGCTCAGCAAAGGTTACGTGACGGCCCAGCAAGTCGACGAAGCGAAGACAAATGAAAAAACCGCCCAGGCCGGCCTGGCCGGGGCCATCCAACAGGCGCAGCAAGCAAGGCAGGCCATCGGCGATACCGAAGCTTTGATGGCGCAATTGCTCGGCGCGGAGGCCTCGGTCGCGCTTGCCGAACGCGACCTCCGCAACACGAACCTCGTCGCACCCTTCGACGGTTTGGTGGTCGGTCTCGACATCGCCGCGGGCGCCTATGCCGCCGCCGGACATCCGGTCTTCACATTGATCAAAACCGATGATTGGTATGCCGTCGGAAATTTTCGCGAGACGGAATTGCCGGAGATCGCCATCGGAGACCGGGCGTCCGTATGGATGATGTCGGACAATGATCGCCCGATCATCGGCCATGTCGAGAGTCTCGGCTGGGGCGTGCGGCCGGAAAATACCGGGGCACCCGGATTGCCGGCCGTCGGGCGGACCCTGAACTGGGTCGTGGTGGCGCAACGCTTTCCGGTTCGGATCAGGCTCGACAATCCGCCTCCGGCGGATATGCGGATCGGTGCGACTGTCTCCATCGTGGTGCGGCATGGCGCTTCTCGCTGAGGTCCCCGCACCGCCACCGCGCTTCAGCTTTCTTGCGTTTTTGCGGGAGGAGCTGGCGCCGCGGCCAGGACGCGTCGCGGCCTGCGCACGGATCGCTTTCAATTGCGCGCTCACTATCTGGATCGCGGAACTCTATCAGATCCCGCTGCCCGCCTATATGGCCTATCTCGTTTTCCTGATCAGCCGCGACGAAGTTGCGAGTACATTGCTGACGGGCGTGGCCGGCGCCATGGCCGCGACATTCGCCATCGCGCTGTCGCTCACCTTCTATATGCTCGACGCGTCGGAGCCGGCGCTTCGCCTGCCGCTGATGGCGATCTCGACCTACATCGCCATGTTTTTGTCGCGGACCATGTCGCTCGGCCCTGTCGCCTTTCTGGCGGGTTTCATCATCGTCCTGTCGCAAACGCTGATCGATATCGTTCCGAACCTCGAGGCTCTGACCCGGCTGGTGCTGTGGCTTTGGGTCGTCGTGATGGTCCCGAATGTGCTGACGATCGTGGTCAATCTCGCATTCGGCGAAAATCCGTCGGACCTCGCAATGCGGACCGCGAAGCGTCTTCTGGGCGAACTCGCGGCGGCGCTGCGAAGCGGCGACACGACTCGGCTCGAAAAGGCTCAAGCGGAAGCGGTCGGTCTTGTCGAATTGCGTCAACGCGCCGGCATGCTCGACAAGAGCTTGCGCAGCCGCGCCGCGATCGACACGATGCTGATCGAGACCCTGGCGGAATTGCTGAGCCTGCTTCGGGTGCTGCCCGCCGGCGTGCTGATCGAAGCGCGGCTGCCGCTGGCCGAGGCTTGCGCTGAAGCCGCGTCAGCTTTCGAACGCGGTGGTGCACCGGCCATAATGCAGCACATGCCGTCGGACGCCGTGCTGAGAATGCTGTCTCCGCAAGCGAGGCCGGTCATCGTCGCAATGGCCAAAGCAATGACGCGACTGAGCGAAGGCATAGCGCGGCGACGAACCGGCACCGGCCAGCTTGCGGTCGCCGAAGCGAAATCGCTTTTCGTCCCGGACGCTTTCAGCAATCCGGACCATGCGCGCTTCGCGTTCAAGACGATGATCGCGGTCATGGCCGCCTATATCATCTATAGCCTCCTCGATTGGCCGGCCATCAGCACTTCCATCACCACCTGCTTCTTCGTGGCGCTCGGCAGCCTCGGCGAGACGATTCACAAGCTGACATTGCGCCTCTCGGGCGCGGCGATCGGCGGACTCCTGGGGCTCGTCAGCATCGTCTATGTGCTGCCACATATGACCGATATCGGCCAGCTCTGCCTCCTGATCGCCGGAGTCTCCTTCGTTTGCGGATGGGTGGCGACCAGCAGCGACCGGCTCTCCTATGCAGGCATGCAGACCGCCTTCGCTTTCTTTCTCGGAGTCTTGCATGGCTACGGCCCGAGCACGGAGCTCGTGGAGCTGCGCGATCGCGTCGTCGGCATTTTTCTCGGCAATCTCATCATCTCGATCGTCTTCAGCGTGCTCTGGCCGACGAGCGCCATCGACCGGGCACGGGCATCCATAGCGGCGGCGCTTCGCACGCTCGGCCAGCTTTTGATCGAGCCCGCTCCAGCTGCGCATGGAGCGCGCCTCGCCGTCGTTCGGGCGCTTGCCGATGCGCGGCGATTCGTTGCGATAGCTGCTTTCGAGCTTCGCATCTTGTCGGCGCAGCCGCGGCATGAGGCTGCCGATCAATTGTCGCTCGACACGTTGGACTGTCTCGCAGGCGCGGCATTCGTGGTCGCCGATCAAGAACCTGACGCCACCATCACTGAGCCCGCGCGGCCTGGCGATGAAGCGGCTTCGGCCTGGTTTCTGGCGACGGCCGAGGAGGTTGCGAAGGATGAGACTTTGCCGGCCGCGCCCGATCGATCCGCCGATCTCGACCGCGCATTGACGGCGCTTCCCGCCGATGCGCCTATAGGTCTTCGCGCGGCGATCGAAGCGCGCCTGCTCCTCCAAGCGGAAATCGAGAACGCCGTTGCGATCGGGACATAGCCGCATCCTGAAGCCTTGCCGAAAGGCCGCGCTGCTGGCGGTTCCACTCCTCGCCGGTTGCGCGACGCATGAATTGGAATTGGCGCCAAGCTCGCCCGACAAGCCTTGGACCATTCCAGACTCGGTCGACGTGCCGGCGTCCGGCTCAGCGGTTCCGATCCCAATAAAGGAACCCAACGCATCCACGCCGGAACTGGCAAAGCAGGCGCGCGATGCCTCCCTGGCGCGCTTGCCGGAGGAAAACGGCGTCTCTATCGATCAAGGGCGGCATTACGATCTCGCTGCGCTCATCGACCTCGCACAGCGCAAAAATCCGGAAACGCGCGAAGCATGGGAGAAGGCCCGTCAGGCCGCGCTCGGGGTGGGCCTCGCCGAGACAGCCTATGTGCCGCAACTTTCCGCCGAAGCGATCGGTGGATTTCAACATACGCCTTTGCCCATCCCCTCGACGCTCGTGCCGCAAGGCTTTTTTATCAGCGACACGCGCGAGCTGATCCCATCGCTGACGGCGAAATGGCTCCTGTTCGATTTCGGCCAGCGCGCCGGAGCCGAAGAGACCGCTCGCGCCAATTCCTTCGTCGCCAACGTGGCTTTTACGGGCGCGCATCAGAAGCTGATCTATGCCGTCTGCCGCGATTATTTCTCGTTGGGCGCGGCACGCGGTCGCCTGCGCGTGGCGCAGCAGGCCTTGAAAACGGCGGACGTCGTGCAGGGCGCCGCCGAATCGAAGCAATCAGAAGGATTGGCAACGGTCGTCGAAGTCGCGCAAGCCCGCCGGCAGACTGCCCAGGCGCGCTTCAATCTGGAGAAGGCAATCGGCGCGGAGCACAATGCCTATGCCGCGCTCATCGCAAGTCTTGGCGTCGCGCCAAGCACGCATATTCAAACGAAAGACAGTTCGGAATTGAAGCTGCCCGCGAACCCCTCGGGAAATGTCGATCAGTTCGTTCAAACTGCTTTGGCCAATCGGCCCGACATTATCGCCGCCTTCGGCAAGGTCCGCGCCGCCGAGGGAACGCTCAAAAGCGCACGCGGCGCCTATTTTCCGACGGTCGGTCTTGAGGGACAGATCTATCAGAATATGGGCGCCTTGAGCGCGGATGGCAGTCCCTATTTTCCGATCAATAAGCCCGGCGGCAATATTCTTCTGAAACTCAGTGTGCCGCTTTATGATGGCGGCGCAAGGGACGCGCATGTCGCTTTGGCGGAATCGGATATTTTCGCGGCGCGGGCCGCCTTGGATCAGTCGCGCGACACGGCCACACGGCAAGTGACGGATGCCTATGACGCGCTTCATACAAGCTATGCGGAATATGTCGCGGCCTTGGCGCTCACGGAAGCGGCGCAAACCTCTTACGACGCCGCGCTTGACGCCTATCGCCACGGCGTCGGCACCTATACGGCGCTTGCGACCGAGGAAACTGCTCTAAGCCAGGCGCAATCGGCAAAAGAAGATGCTCACGCGAACGTCTTTACCGCGGCAGCGGCATTGGCCTTTGCCACTGGCGCCATCCTGTCATCGGGGCATTAGATTCACGATGCGGCACCAGCCGAAAGCTCGATAATCTCCGCCGTAATCTCTTCCTGGCGGAGCGTCCGGTAGCTGCCAACAAGCTCGGTGAGCTTGCCTTCCACATTGGAGCGCGCCGCGATCATCGCCTGCATGCGCGCCTCGTTTTCGGCGGCGTAGGACAATATGATGGCTTCGCAGAGCTCGGCATAGACATATTCCTCGGCCAGTTCCGAAAGCAGCCTTTCGGGCGGCAAGATCACGATCGGGGCGACCGCGGTTTGCGCGACTTGAAAGCGCGTGAAGTCGAAGGGCAGCAGCCTGCGTTCGACCACATCGATCATGCCGGAAGGGCCGGGCACGGCATGAACGGCCATCACATGCTTCGCGCGTCCGGCCTGAAGCCGATCATAGAGAGCATCCGTGATGCGATTGGCGAGAGCCGGCGCCTCGTCGGCATGTACGGCCATCGGCGTCGACCAGTCGAAGGGCAGGCCGCGTTCCGCCATGATCGTCGTGCCGCGATGCCCAACCAGAAGGAATTCGACCGGCCCCAATTCCAGATGATGGAGCGCCTTCTCCATCACGCGTTCGTTGAACGTGCCGACAAACCCCTGCTCGGCGCAAATGGCGATGATGATATGTCCGCCCGCGCGGCTGTCTGGGGCCTCCGCCGATGCGCTTTGCGACGTCAGGGTGAGCGCCTCGCCGATGCCTGCGCCGATCACGGAGGCATAGGCGCGCACGCCGTCGAGCCTGCTCCGCGCTTCACGCGAACGCGCCGCCGCGAGGCCGCGCATGGCGGTGATCACCGTCTCCAACTGGTGGACGGCACCGATGCGCTTTTCGACTTCGCTGAGCTTGCCGCTCATGGGACCGCCGTTTCTTTGACGGCCGGTTTCAAATTACGGGCGATATCCTCGGCGAGCTTGCGGACGGCTGCGACAAGTGCTGTCAGCGCGTCGTCGGCAATCGATCCTGTCTTCGTGACGTCCGTCACCACATCGCTTGCATGCGTGTCGAGATGCGCGGCGAGGCGTTCACGCACGGTGCCGATAACTTCCACCGGCAGGGGGTCGAAGACACCGTCGGAGAGCGCGGCTAGGAGCGCCACTTCGTCAACGAGCCGCAGCGCGTTGAAACGCGGCTGCTCGATCAAGGCGCGGATGCGCTCGCCCCTCGTGATCTGCGATTTCACCCGCGCGTCCGAGAGCCCGCCGAACCGCGTGAACATCTCAAGTTCGAGGAATTGCGAATATTCGAGACGCAGCCGTCCGGAGACTTTCCGTAAGGCTGGTGCCTGGGCTTTGCCGCCGACGCGGCTGACGCTCAAGCCCGCGTCGATGGCGGGACGCTGGTTCGCGGCAAAGAGCGCCGAATTGAGGACGAATTGCCCGTCGGTGATGGAGATCAGATTGGTCGGAATATAGGCGGCGAGATTGCCCATGTCGGTTTCGGCGATGGGCAGCGCGGTCAAAGAGCCGCTGCCGAGTTCGGCGGAGAGTTTCGCCGCGCGTTCCAGCATGCGCGAATGCACGTAGAAAATATCGCCGGGATAGGCCTCGCGGCCGGGCGGCTGGCGCGATAGAAGCGCAAGCTCGCGATGGGTGATCGCATGTTTGGTCAGATCGTCGATGACGATGAGCGCATGCTGGCCGCGGTCGCGAAAATATTCGGCGATCGTAAATCCGGCGAAAGGCGCGATCCACTGCAGGCCCGGCGAAGAGGCCGCGGACGCGACGACGAAGACGCAGCGTTCGGGTGCGCCATGCTGCTGGACGGCCTCGATCACGCGTTTCACCGCGGTCGCGCGCTGGCCGACGGCGACATAGACGCAGATCATGTCGGTGTGTTTTTGATTGATGATCGTATCGATGGCGATGGCCGTCTTGCCGGTCGCACGATCGCCGATGATAAGCTCGCGCTGCCCGCGTCCGACCGAGAACAAGGCATCGACGATGAGGATGCCCGTCTCGACGGGTTCGGTGACGAGATCGCGCTCGATGATCGCAGGCGCCGCGCGTTCGACCGGCAGATGGTCCTCGGCCGTGATGGGCTCGTCGCGATCGAGCGGCCGGCCGAGCGGATCGACGATGCGGCCAAGCAACCCAGGTCCGACGGGGACGCGGACGATCTCCCCGGTGCCCGTCACGCGTGAGCCCGATTCGATCGCCTCGCCTTCGTCGAGCAAAACGGCGCAAATGGCATCGGCATCGAGGGTCAGCGCGAAGCCGAGCCTTCCGCCTTCAAACCGAAGCAGCTCGTTGAGGCGCGCTTCCGGGAGGCCGGACACGAAAGCGATTCCGTCGGCGACGCGTTCGACAATGCCGACCGTCTCGGCCTGGGGCGCGAGTTCGGTTTGCTCGACGGTCTTTCGGCTCTGCGCGAGCCAGGCGTCTTTATCGGCGTCAGGTGCGATTTCTGTCATGACCAATCAACTCGGATTTGAGACGGACGAGATCGGCGCGGAAACTATTGCGGACGGTTGCATCCGGCGCTTCCAGCTCGATGCCGGCGATGAGGGTCGGATCCTCGGTGACGTCGATTGCGACCGGACCGCCGAGAATTCCGGCAAGCGCTGCGCGGCAGGCTTCGCTTTCCTCGGTGCTCAAGGCTCTGGCGACGGTGAGATGAATCGGCTTGCCGCTGGCGGCCAAGGCCGCGCGAGTCGCAGGCGGCAGTTCGGACAGTCCCGTGGCGATCCCTTTGATGAAGCCGTCGATACGTGCCTCGCCGGGCAGCCGGTCGAACAATTTGCTGGCGATATCGAGTGCGAGCTTTCCGGCCCGGTCGGCGGCTGCCGCTTCCTCGGCGCGGCGCTCGGAGGCGATCTCGGTTTTCGCCGCGGCACGCAGCTTCTCGGCGTCGGCGTGGGCCGCTGCGATGAGCGCTGCTTTTTCATTGGCGGCTTCGGCCTCGACGGCTTTCAATGCGTCCTGCCGATGCGCGGCGAGATCCGCCGCCTCGGCGTCGGCCGTCGCGCGTGCGTTTTCAGCGGCGGCTTTCGCCGCCTGCGCATCGACGATCACCTGTTCGGCCGCTTTCTGCCGCGCGGCGAGCATATCGGCCACCGGACGAAACAGAAAACGCGACAATAGCCAGATCAGGACGAGGGCATTGATAATCTGAAGCCCAAGCGTCCACAAATCGATCTTCATGGGCGATCTTTCTCATTCACCATGAACGGACTCATTTCGCGACGAACGGATTGGCAAACAGCACCAAAAGCGCGACCACGAGGCAGTAGATGGCCATGGTCTCGATCATGGCGAGACCGACGAAGAGCGTTCGCGATACGGTGCCCGCGGCCTCGGGCTGCCGTGCGATCGCGTCCATCGCGGCGGCGACGGCGCGGCCCTCGCCGAGAGCTGGCCCGATCGAACCGAAGGCGACGGCCAGAGCGGCCGCGAGAATGCTGGCGATTTGAATAGCGTCGTTCATGTGGTTCCTCGCTGTTGATTGGAAGACTCTTGCGGCCGCTCGGCAATGGCCGCGCCGATGAAAACCATCGAAAGCACCGTAAAGATGTAGGCTTGGATCAGGCCGGTCAGCAGATCGAGCGCCATGAAGGGGATCGGCACCAGAAGACCCGCAAGCGACAAAAGAATGCCGATGATGAACACGCCGCTCATGATATTGCCGAAGAGGCGCACCATCAGCGAGAAGGTGCGCGTGATCTGTTCGACAATGTTGAGCGGGATCATGATCCATGTCGGATCGGCGAAAGTGCCGAGATAGCCGAGGAGCCCGCGTGTGTGGACCCCATAAAAAAGCGTCGCGCAGAAAACGATCAGCGCGAGCGCGGCATCTGTCTCAAGATGAGCGGTCGGCGGCTCGACGCCCGGTATGAGCGAGGACCAATTGGCGACGAGCACGAAAAGGAAGATCGTGCCGATCAAGGCACGGTAGAGACCGGGCTCCGTCTGCATGGTGCCTCTGATCTGCTCGTCGATCGCGCCGACCAGCAATTCCAGCGTGACCTGCCGCTTCGACGGCATGAGAGACAAGTGCCGTGTGACGATGGCGGCGAAGAGCGTCAGGAGCGCCATGATGACCCAGGTGACCAGCACCGGATCGGTGACTGGTACGGGACCCAGATGAAAGAGCGGAGCCGTCTCGAGCGGTGAGTGCGTCATCTCTCTTCTCCGAAATGCCGGAGAAGCGGACCGCGCGCCAATAGGAAGCCCGCGCCGCCGCCGAGAAGCGCCGCCGCGCCAAGCTTCGCCAGCGCCAGCAACACCAAGACGGTCACGCCGAAACGCGCCAGATGCAAGAGGACGGCCTTCGCTGCGCCGCCGGTCAGAAACAGACGTGTGTTCCACCAAAGCAAGGCAAAGTGAAGGAGGCCGATGCAAAGACCGGCGACGAGCCCGATCGCGAAGCTGGCGGCGAGGGCAAGAGCGGGATTGGTCATGGGCCTCTCCCGTGCATCCATCGCCACGCCGACCAGAAGCCGACCGAGACACCGATCATGAGGAAGGTAGCGGAAAAGAACACATTCGTTGCGAAAGTGCGGTCGAGCCATCGGCCGAAAAAGAGACCGAGCAGTGTCGGCACGACGATCGCCCAGCCGAGAACGCCGATCTGTCCCAGCCTCGCGCCGAGCGACGGTTCCGGCGTCTCGCTGCCGCTCTTCTCGCGCTCGAAGGCCTGCCGCGCGGCGCGCAGCAATCTATCGGCGTGGTTAGGACCGGGCTCATCTGTCACGGCGCGGCTCCGCGATCTTCGGGCTGTACTTGCCCCGGAGCGGGACGCAGATATCGCACGAGTTCCCGCACAGCGGCGGCATGCAAGCGGACCCGCTCCAAACGGGCGCTGCGATCGGCGTCGAGCTGGCTTGCGCGAAGAGTCTGGACATCTGCTTCAAGCGTTTGAAGATCGTCGCCGACAACGGCTTCGCGGCACGCGATTGCGACGCGCTTGCCTTGGGAAACCGTGAACACGCCGCCCTGCACGGCACAGAAACGCGTGGCGCCTTCGCCCGTTCGCCAGCGGATGACGGAGGATGTCAGCATGGTCAAGAGATCCGCATGGCCGGGCAGAATCCCGAAGCAGCCGCTCTCGTCCTCGGCCCGCACCGCGACGACATCATCGCTGTCCACAAGGACCGTCGCTGGTGTCGTGATGGTGAGGTGGACGGTCGCGGTCATCAGGCAGCACCTTTCGATTTCGCGGCGCCGCCCGAGGCCTTCTCCTTTTCGCGCGCCTCATCGAGCGTGCCGATCATATAGAGCGAGCTTTCCTGCCATGCGTCGCATTCGCCGGCGAGAATGGCCTTGCAGCCGGCAATCGTGTCGGCGACGGCGACCGAGCGCCCCGGCACGCCGGTGAAGGCTTCGGTCACCGCGAAGGGCTGCGTCAGAAAGCGATGCAGGCGCCGCGCGCGCTCGACGATCTGCCGGTCTTTGGCGCCAAGCTCTTCGATGCCCAGCAAGGAAATCACGTCCTGCAGCTCGCGATAATGCTCGATCGTCCGGCGGACTTCCGTCGCGACGGCTGCATGTTCCTCGCCGACGACCAGAGGATCGAGCAGGATCGATGACGAGGCGATCGGATCGACCGCCGGATACATGCCCTCCGCCGCCATAGCGCGCGAGAGGACGACGTTGCTATCGACATGCGCGGCGATCGTCGTCACGGCCGGATCGGTGAAATCATCGGCCGGAACATAGACCGCTTCGATCGCGGTCACGGCGACGCCGCCGACCGAGACGATGCGTTCCTGCAAGGCTGCGACCTCGCTCGCAAGGGTCGGTTGATAGCCGACACGCGAAGGCATACGGCCGAGGAGGCCCGAGACCTCGGAACCCGCCTGGACGAAGCGGAAAACATTGTCCATCAGCAGCAACACATTTTGCCGGCGCTCGTCGCGAAAATATTCCGCGATGGTGAGCGCGGTCAGCGGCACGCGCCAGCGCGCGCCGGGCGGCTCGTTCATCTGCCCATACACCAGCACGGTGCGCGGCAAGACTCCTGAACCGCGCATGTCGAGCAGCGTCTCGTGGCCTTCGCGCGAACGCTCGCCCACGCCCGCGAAAACCGAGATGCCTTCGTAGCGCGTGACCATCGCGTGAATCAACTCCATCACGAGCACGGTCTTGCCGACGCCTGCGCCGCCGAACGTTGCCGCCTTGCCGCCTTGTGCAAGCGGCGTCAGCAGGTCGATGACCTTGATGCCCGTCCAGAATATTTCCGTCGATGCGCTTTGCGACGCGAACGACGGCGGCAGGCGATGAATCGGACGCCGGGGCACGTCGCTCGCGAAAGGTGCGCCGCCATCGCCCGGCGTGCCGGTGACATCGACGAGACGACCGAGCAGCGCTTCGCCAACCGGGACCTGTATCGGACCGCCCGATGCGAGGACCGGCGTGCCGCGCCGCAGCCCGTTCGTGGCTTGCAGCGCGAGCGCGCGCACCGTGTATTCGTCCAGATGCGCCTGGACCTCGGCGATTACCGGTGGCCCCTGGTCCGCGAGAATCGTCAGGGATTCGTCGATAAGCGGCAGGTCGCCATGCTCGAACACGACGTCCACGATCGCGCCTCTCACCGCGATTACACGCGCGCGGGATTCCGGGCCGCGCGTGTCTGGCGCAGCCTCGGGCGACGTTTCGATTCGAGTGCCTTCGCGGCGAATATCCAAGTTCGCTCCTTTCATTCGTCATGCAAGCAGCCACGCTTCCCCGCGAAATACTGAGTGTGCTGCTTGAACGACTATGAAGCGTCCGGCGAATGAAACGTTGATGCAAGTCAATTGGAGCAGCCCAACGCATACGGGCTACGCCGTATTGATTACTTGATTCAGGTCAACCGGAAGACCGCTTGCGCGCATAGAGTTTGGCTTGGACGCACCGTTCACTCACCCTCAGGAGCCTGACGATGAAAGCACTCGTGTACCACGGAGCCGGCAAGAAATCGCTGGACGAGCGGCCTGTGCCGAAACTCGTTTCAGCAACCGACGCCATTGTCAAAGTCACTCATACGACGATTTGCGGCACCGACCTCCATATCCTCAAGGGCGATGTTCCGACCTGCGAACCCGGCCGGATTCTTGGGCACGAGGGCGTGGGCGTGATCGAGGAAGTCGGCGCCGCGGTATCGACGTTCAAACCGGGCGATCACGTGCTCATTTCATGCATTACGTCGTGCGGCAAGTGCGAATACTGCCGCCGCGGCATGTATTCGCATTGCACGACCGGCAGCTGGATACTCGGCAACCGGATCGACG
>JAATEW010000233.1 GCA_015655535.1 Hyphomicrobiales bacterium
AAGATCCGCAAGCATGTTCCGAGCCGCACCGTTCTGTTGAGCGCGGTGGCCGGTGTGGCTTTGACCGGCGCTCTCGCAAATAGCTTTATCCTGCCTTATCCCTCGCATGCTCTTGCCGAGACCGTAACGCCCGCTTCTCCCGGCTCAGCCTTTGCCTACGGGGGTGATCAGGTGCGCGGCGCCGTCGTCTCGGTCAAAGTCAAAGTCACTGAAGACGCCGATAATGAGGACGGCAAGCCCGACATTCCGCAGCTTTCGCCCGACGATCCGATGCAGAAATTCTTCAAGCGTTTCGGTCAGCAAGGCGTGCCCGGCGTTCCCCACAAGCCGCATGTGCAGCAGGCACAAGGCTCCGGCTTCATCATCTCGTCGGATGGTTATGTCGTGACCAATAATCACGTCGTCGAGCACGGCAGCGATGTCACGCTGGTGATGGACGATGGCAAGACCACGCTTCCGGCGACAGTCGTCGGCACCGACAAGAAGACCGATCTCGCGCTTTTGAAGATCAAGGAAGGCGGCAATTATCCTTTCGTCGATTTCGCCTCGGTTGCACCGCGCGTCGGCGATTGGGTGATCGCGGTCGGCAATCCCTTCGGGCTCGGCGGCACGGTCACGGCCGGCATCGTCTCGGCCCGCGGCCGTGACATTGGCGCCGGTCCCTACGACGACTTCCTGCAGATCGATGCGCCGGTCAATCGCGGCAATTCGGGAGGCCCGACCTTCAATGCGCAAGGCAATGTCGTTGGCGTCAACACGGCGATCTTCTCGCCGTCGGGCGGCAGCGTCGGCATCGGCTTCGCCATTCCGGCCGATACGGTCAAGAGCGTCATCGCCCAGTTGAAGGACAAGGGCACGGTCGCGCGCGGCTGGATCGGCGTGCAAATCCAGCCGGTGACGGCTGAGATCGCCGACAGCCTCGGCCTGAAATCTCCCAAGGGCGCATTGGTCGCCGAGGCGCAGGCGGATTCGCCGGCGCAGATGGCGGGCATCAAGTCCGGTGACGTCATCCTCGGTGTCGACGGCGAGAAGGTCGAAGGCCCGCGCGAATTGGCCCGCAAGATCGCCTCGCTCGGACCCAATGCCAAGACGGATCTGACCGTCTGGCATGGCGGCTCCGAAAAGACCGTCTCGGTCAAGCTCGGCATTTTGCCGCCGGATAAGGAGGCCAAGGCCGACACCGATACTCAGGGCGAAAAAAGCTCGCTTGCGAGCCTCGGCCTGTCGCTGGCGCCTGCCGTATCCGTCCCGGGTGCCGGGAAGGAAGGCGTCGTGATCGCCGAAATCGATCCCGATGGTGTTGCGGCGCAGAAGGGCCTCAAGGTCGGCGATGTCATCGTCGAGGCAGGCGGTCATGCCGTCAGCAAGCCCTCGGACATTACCTCGGTGATGTCGGACGCCAAGAAGGACGGGCATAAGGCCGTCCTGCTGCGGGTGAAAGGGCCCGATGGCTCGCGTTTCGTGGCGGTGACGACGAGCCCGGCCGGCTGACGCTCGCGCATTCGTTCACTATGCGCGTCAAAACAGCAGGCCGGGAGAGCGTCTCCCGGCCTGCTTTTTTCGTGGAAATCGCGATATTACATCCATGCGTATTCTTATCATGGAAGACGATCTCGAAGCCGCCAACTATCTGGTTAAGGCTTTTAGGGAAATGGGCCATGTCGCCGATCACGTCGCCGACGGGGTCGAGGGCTATGAGCGCGCCCGCGACGAGACCTATGACGTGCTCATCATCGACCGTATGCTGCCGAAGATGGACGGGCTCTCGCTGATCGGTGGATTGCGGGCCCAAAAGATCACGACGCCGGTCCTGATCCTCTCGGCGCTCGGCCAGGTCGACGACCGGGTCAAGGGACTGCGGGCAGGCGGCGACGACTATCTGCCGAAGCCCTATGCTTTTTCGGAACTGCTGGCGCGGACGGAAGTGTTGGCGCGGCGCAACCAGCCGAGCACGACGGAAGACATGGTCTACCGGGTCGGCGGACTTGAGCTTGACCGGCTATCCCATAAGCTGACCCGGGCGGGAAAGGAAATCTCCCTCCAGCCGCGCGAATTCCGCCTGCTCGAATATCTGATGAAACACGCCGGCCAAGTCGTGACGCGGACGATGCTTTTGGAAAATGTCTGGGATTATCATTTCGATCCGCAGACGAATGTCATTGATGTTCATATTTCACGTTTGCGGTCGAAGATTGATAAAGGTTTCGATCCGCCGCTCCTGCAAACCATCCGCGGCGCAGGATACATGATCCGTGACGCCTCTCGGTAAGCTCTTTCGAACGACCGCCTTCAAGATATCGCTGGCCTATCTTGTCATATTCGCGATCGGCGCGGGCCTCGTGCTGAGCCGGGTCGGCTGGCATGTGAAAGAACTGATCGACGAGCAGATCAAGCAGACGATCGATACCGATATTACCGGCCTTGCCGAGCAATATGCGCAAGGCGGCATCAGGCAGTTGACGACCGTGATCGAGCGCCGCGTGAAGCAGCCGGGCGCCGGCCTCTATCTCGTCACGACTTATGCTGGCGAGCCGATCGCCGGCAATATTACGAGCCTGCCGGCCGGCGTTCTCGCCCATGCAGGCACGGTCGAGACAAATTATCAAAGGCCGGGAGATGCCGGCGGGCAGCATCGCGCTTTCGCGCGCATCTTCATCCTTCCCGACGGATTCAGGCTTCTTGTCGGCCACGACATTGAAGAAGAGGAAAGCTTGCGCCAGATTCTGTCAGGTGCGCTGCTCGCCTCGCTCTTCTGGCTGACCATCATCGGCACTTTGGGCGGTCTGCTTGTCGCGCGGCGCGTGCTGACCCGCGTCGATTCGATCAACGCGGGCGCCCGCCGGATCGTCGCGGGCGATCTCTCCGGCCGCCTGCCGGTGACGGGATCTGGCGACGAACTCGACCGGCTGGTCTTGAATCTCAACAGCATGCTCGACCGGATCGGCGAATTGATGGCCGGCTTGAAAGAAGTCTCCGACAATATCGCGCATGATCTGCGCACGCCTTTGACGCGCCTGCGCAATGGTGCCGAGCAGGCTTTGCGTTCAGCCTCGTCCGTGGACGAGAACCGGCTCGCACTCGAAAAAGTGATCGAGGAATCGGATACGATGATCCGCATCTTCGACGCGCTTTTGATGATCGCCCGCGCCGAGGCGGGCGCCAGTCCCGAAGGCATGGTTCCTTTCGATGCCGCCTCCGTTGTGCATGATGTCGGCGAACTCTACGAGCCGGTCGCGGAAGATCGCGGCATCACATTGGAGACCAAGGCGGAGCCGGGGCTTTTCATCGAAGGCAGCCGCGAGTTGATCGGCCAGGCGCTCGCAAACCTCATCGACAATGCGCTGAAATATGGCACGCCAGTCACAGCCACGCGGGACGGCAAATGCACCGTGCCGGAAATCTCCGTCGGCGCGCGGCGCAATGGCGGCATGATCGAGATCGCTGTCGTCGACCGCGGCCCAGGCATTGCGCTGGCCGATCGCACCCGCGTGCTCGACCGTTTCGTCCGGCTTGAAAATTCGCGCTCGCGGCCGGGCTCTGGGCTCGGCCTGTCGCTCGCAGCCGCCGTCGCGCGGCTGCACGGCGGCACCATACGTGTCGAGGACAATGCGCCGGGCCTGAAAGTCGTGATCGCCTTGCCGGCGGCGGCGCATGTCGCGGCGCTGCCCGCGCCCACGCCAGCCTTGGCTTCGCCCGGAACGGCGGCATGAGCGGCGTGCCGCAGGCGAGCCGGACAGAGTCATCCTTGCCATTGTGGCGGCGGATTTCGACCGCGCCATATCTCGCCGACGCCAAGGGCGCGGAACGCCGTCTTGCCGACTTTCTTGGCAGGCATGGGGAAGATGAGATCGCGCATCTCGCGGCGGATAAAAATGTCCGCGCCTTGCTGCAAGGCATCGCCGATCATTCGCCCTATCTCTGGTGGCTTGCGAGTGCCGATCATCGGAGACTCGCACGGCTTTTGAACGCGGCGCCTGAGGCGAGCCTGCACGCCTGTCTCACAGGTCTAGATGCAGCCTGCGCGATTACCGAAAGCGAGACGGGTCTTATGGTGCGGCTGCGTCTGGCGAAGCAGGAGATCGCGCTGCTTGTCGCGCTCGCCGATCTTGGCGGCGCTTGGGATCTCGTCGCGGTGATGGACGCGCTCTCGGACGCTGCCGATCTCTTCGTCTCGCTCGCACTGCGTTTCAGTCTGCAGGACATGGCGCGGAGCGGAAAGCTGCGGCTCGCCGATCTCGCAGCGCCTGAGACGGAGTGCGGGCTCGTTGTCGTCGCGCTCGGCAAGCTCGGCGCGCGCGAACTCAATTATTCAAGCGACATCGATCTCATGGTTTTGTTCGATCCGGCCTCTTCCGCCGTGCCGGAAGGGACGGACCCGGGGCCGCTTTTTGTTCGCCTCACGAAAAATCTCGTGCGGCTTTTGCAGGACCGCACGGTCGACGGCTATGTCGCGCGCGTCGATCTGAGGCTCAGGCCAGATCCGGGCTCGACCGCGATTGCCGTCGCTCTGCCGGCGGCCCTGTTCTATTATGAAATGTACGGGCAGAACTGGGAGCGCGCGGCGCTCATCAAGGCGCGGCCGATCGCAGGCGATCTCGCGCTCGGCCGAAAATTTCTGCACGAATTGACGCCTTTCATCTGGCGCAAATATTTCGACTATGCGGCGAT
Source organism: Hyphomicrobiales bacterium (assembly GCA_015655535.1). Lineage (GTDB taxonomy): Bacteria > Pseudomonadota > Alphaproteobacteria > Rhizobiales > Beijerinckiaceae > Methyloferula. The sequence continues at coordinate 4,669 of JAATEW010000233.1, forward strand.
TGCCGACATTCATGCGATGAAGCGCCAGACCCATGCGGTACGCGGCCATGCCGAGATCGCGGTGGCGGGTCATGACATCAAACTCGGACGCGGCGGCATTCGCGAGATCGAGTTTTTCGTTCAGACCCAGCAATTGATCTTCGGCGGCAAGAGGCCGGATCTGCGTGGTGCGCGGACGCTCGACATGCTGCAAAGGCTCTTCGAGGACGGCTGGATCACGCGCGAAGCCGCCGACGAACTCAAGGCTGCCTATATTGCCTTGCGCGGTATCGAGCACCGCTTACAGATGATCGCCGACGAGCAGACGCATCGCTTGCCGCTTGAGAAAGACAGGCTCAGAAAATTCGCGCGGTTTTGCGGTTTTGCGCGCGTCGATCAATTCGGCCGCGCTTTGACGCGGCATTTCCGCGACGTCGTCTTTCACTACGCGCTTCTCTTCGAACATGCGCCCGGTCTCAGCGCGGAATTGGGAAGCCTCGTTTTCACCGGCGTCAGTGACGATCCGGAAACGCTCGACACCTTGGCGCGGCTCGGATTCAAAAATCCATCTCTCGCGATCGAGACCGTGCGCGGCTGGCATTTCGGCCGCCGCGCCGCCGTGCAGACCGCTCGCGCGCGCGAAGTGCTCACCGAACTCGTGCCCGGCCTCATACAAGCCTTCGCGCAATCGGGTTCGCCCGATGCCGCGCTCGCAGCCTTCGATCAGGCCTTGGCCCATATGCCGGCGGCGATCGAACTTTTTCTGATCTTGAAATCCAATCCGAACCTGCAGGCTTTGTTCAGCGATATTCTGGGCTCGGCGCCGCGCCTCGCCGGCATTATCGAGCAGCGGCCGCATGTACTCGATGCCGCGCTCGATACAAGGCGGCTCGATATCCCGCTCGACGAAGAATCGTTCGAAGAGCGCGCCGCCTTTGCGCTGCGCAGCGCCGCGCATATGGAGTCATTTCTCGATGCCACGCGGGATTTCGCGCAGGAAGAAATGTTCCTCATCAGCCTGCGGCTTTTGGCCGGGCTGATCGATGCGCAGACGGCGGCACGCGCCTTTTCCGCGCTCGCGGGCGCCGTCGTCCAGGCTTCGCTGCGGCAGGTCGATCGTCAGATCACTGTGGACCATGGGTATGTGCCGGATGGGCGCTGCGTCGTCGTCGCGCTGGGCAAGCTCGGCTCGCGCGAGATGACGGCGACCTCCGATCTCGATTTAATGCTGATCTATGATTTCGATGCCGAGCATCCTATGTCGGACGGCGCGCGGAGCCTGCACGCCGCGCAATATTATGCGCGCGTGGTGCAGCGGCTGGTGTCGGCCTTGACGGTACCGACGCGGCGCGGGAGGCTTTACGAGGTCGACATGCGGCTGCGGCCGTCCGGGCGCAAAGGTCCGGTCGCCGTGCAGATGAGCGGCTTTCTCACCTATCAAACGCGAGAGGCCGAAACCTGGGAACATATGGCGCTGACGCGCGCCCGCGTGATCGCAGGCGACACGTCTCTCACCGTCGAAGTTCAATCGGCGATCCGCAGCATCATTGCCTTACCGCGCGGTGATAGTCTGCGCCGCGATGTCTTGGCCATGCGCAATCTCATCGCGCGCGAAAAGGTCGAGACCGGTCCCTGGAACCTCAAGCTCACAGCCGGCGGCCTCATGGATATCGAATTCCTGGCGCAATATTTATTGCTGCGCCATGCCCGTGAAGAGCCCAATTTCTATGCGATTTCGACCGCCGAAGTGATCGATCAAGCGGCAGGCTTCGGTTTTCTCGCCTTCGGCACCGCGCGGGATTTGCTCCAGGCCCATGGCCTCTATACGAATGTGACCCAGATTCTGGGGGTGACGCTTGCGGCGGATACGTCACCGCCGGCCGCGAGCCAGGCCGTCAAACGGCGCTTGGCTGGCGCTGCCGATCTACCGGATTTTGCCCATTTGGTGCGCGAACTTGACGAGACGCGGGCCAAAGTCCGCCGCATCTTTACGCGGCTTCTGACGACGGATTGAGCACGACCTCGGGCTCTAAGCGTGCTTAATGTATCTGACACATTTGGCAAATTCCTGACGGTAATTGTCATTCCAGAAAAGACCGATGAGCCGCTATTCGAACCAGAAACGGGCCAAGCGGGCTGCGACCAGTGCCGCCACGCCTTCTTCCAAAAAAGGCGTCTCCACATCCGGCGCGGGACCGGCTGCCATGACTGACGTCAAGACACGAAAAGACCGGATGAACAAAGCGGTGAGCGGGCTCGATTCGGCGCTCTTCACCGAACATCTCGTCGGCTGGCTTGAGGCCACGGCCTATTTACGCAGCCGGTCCGAGGCCGTGGGTTCGAAAGACCAGACCGGCGCGATCCCATCATTTTCCGCTGCCGATCTGGAGAAGCCGCCGGCGCGTGCCGTGGCGGATGATGCGGTTTTCGCCTTTTGCATAAGCGCCGCGTTGAACGCGGATAAAGCGGCGGTTGAAAAGTTCGAAGCCTCTTTGTCGGCGCGCTTCGGCGCGGCCTTTCCGGGCAGCGCGGCGCTCGGTTGCTGCCTTCGCGGGACTGAAACCGGCGATCCGCTCGACAGTGCCGCCGGCGGCTTCATCAAGGACATGCTCGAAGCCAAGGCCTTCGATCCGCGGGACATATGGAACGCGGGCCTGCGGCTTCTCGAAAAGGTCCGTCAATCGAATTTCGTCCAGGAACTGATCGGTCCGCTGGCCAAATGGCACAGGGATCGCTGGACTCACATCATCACGCAGCAGCTTTTCAATGTGACGCGGCCGAGGGCGACGGTGCCGCCGATTGAAGAGGTGCTGAGCGATAAAACCAATGATCAGTGTTTCATCGCGTGCCTGCTGATCGCCGCGACCGGCGCCGTCGATCTCGAACTCGACGAAACCTATCGCGCGCATTTGCAGGGCCTTGCGCGGCGGGGCTGAAGCCTGATTAAGACCAACTTGATGATGATGGCTGCGTGTCCATGAAAGTCGTGGCACTCCTGACGACAGGGTTGAGATCGTCGATCGGCTCCGACGCCCTCCTGCGCGAGGTCGCGGGCAAGCCGCTTTTGGCGTATGCGCTCGATCGCATGGCGCGCGTCGACAAGCTCGATGCGATCGCCGTGGTGGCGACGGATTCGCCCGCCGACGCGGGGATCGAGCGCTTTTGCAAGGCGCGCGGGATCACCTGCTATCGCGGCAGCGGGGAAGATGGTCTTGGCCGTCTGCTCGCGGCGCTCAAGGCCGAGGGCGCGACCGCCGGCGTCGTGATTGCGGCCGATGCGCCACTGGTCGATCCGGCGACGATCGATCATGTCGCCAATCTGATCCGCCTGACGGACGGCATGGTCGATTGGATCGGCACGCCGTTGACGAAAAGCTATCCGCTCGGCATGGAGGTCGAGGCTTTCACAGTCGCGGCGCTCGACGATTCGAGCCGTCGCTGCCTCGATCCCGACGAACGGCGCGAAGGCACGACGCATCTGCGCTCGAACTCGCGGCTCTATCGCTTGCTGAGCGTCACGGCGCCGGCCGAGCAGCACCGGCCCGAGCTCGATTTCTCCGTGACGCCTTCGACCATGCCGACTATCGAAGCGGTCATCCGGCATTTCGCCGGGCGCGACGATTACGGGTTGACCGAGATGATCGTGTTTCTCGATGCGCGATCGAAGAAACCGATCAAGGGTCCGCTGAGGGTAGATTAGGATCGCCATTTTGGCTAATGGGCGGCTTCTTCCCGAACGATACGGCCCGCTTTTTCAACTCTATCGCGTAATGCGCCTAGATTATCGTTCTGCCGACCGTGCTGGAATCAGCATCACGGGCACAAAACCCGTCGCCCAAAAGCGTGGCGGAGAAACTAGCTCTGGAAGCCCTTATAGAGTAAGGATATATTTCGTTGCGGAGCATGCGTCTTTGCTTTGCCAAAAGACGTGCCGGGACCATGTTTCAACATTTGGATTTGGTGCCCGACGGGGAGCATTATGGCGATACTCGATTTCGGCACAACATTGATGGATACCGATGAAATAGCGAAGATCGTAGGCGCTATACCTGCCTATCCTGGAAAGATATCTTTCGCCCGCGATGTTGATGCTCTCAGCCGCTCCTTGTACAAACGCGCGGGCAGTCGCTATCCAAGCAAGACGTATACTAAATTAATCATTTTGAAATTGGCCAATTTGCTGCTTGCTCAGCATGCGGCCTACCATCGTCATAGCAGCATACTTGCGCGTCCGATCCAGCTCTTGATTGATCCCGCGAATACATGCCAGTTGCAGTGTCCAGGCTGTGTACACAGCCGAACCGCCGCCGAAATGAAAAAAGCCGGAGCAGATAATGTGTTCGACTGGCCCGACGGTAACATGGCGCCGGAGACCTTCGACACCATCGAAAATCAATTCGTACCTTATGCCTTTGCGTCGGTTTTCTTCAATTACGGCGAGCCGCTGATCAACAAACATTTTCCGGACATGGTGCGTCAAGCAGGCGCTTATCTCAACTATACATGGACATCCACCAACTTGTCCCTGAGCTTTGACGTCGATGACGTCGTCTCCTCCGGGCTGGATCTGATCACTCTATCCATTGATGGAACGTCGCAGCAAACGCTTGAACGGTACCGGCAGCGTGCCAAATGGGATTTATGCCTGGAGAATATGAAGAAGCTTGTGGAGGCGAAGCGGCGGCTCCAAAGCCGGATTTTCATATGCTGGCAGTTTTTGACTTTCGAGCACAATTTACATGAAGTTTCGCAAGCTCTCGATCTGGCAAAAGAGATAGGGATTGACTGTGTTCACGTCGCCAGACCTTTCGATGTGAGCAGTTATGATCCTGATATAAAGGTCGCGGTGTCACCCTACGAAGGATGGCACAATTTCAATCCGGATCAGACCCGGGCCGGACTGGTACCAAAAGAGCAGCTCGCGGCCCTTGAAGCGCGGTCGGAGAAAATCGATGCCTTGTTCGACGAAACTTGGGAGCATCGGATTCAGAGGTTCGGTATCGAGGAAGAGGAAAGCCGCGCCGGAGGGCCGACCTGCAACTGGCTATATCAAAATATCACTTTCGATGCAGCGAAACGGACCATGCCTTGTTGTGGAGCGCCGACAACGCGAAATGTCCATTTGGCGTTCGGGAGCCTCGATCAGGCCAATGTTGATGTCGTCAATACAAAGGACGCAAAACTTTCGAGACTCTTTTTTGGCGATCGGGATGCTTTCCACGAGAAAGCAAAGGGCTCCGAGCGGGTCACTTATTGCGCCAACTGCCCGGCTCCGCCACCTGATCAGTTCGACCGCGAAACCAATCTGCCAGTGTCGCTCTTCTATTTGGATGCAGGTGTTTTATTGACCCCTGAATCGATTGGTTCGTTGACGAAGTGGAGCAATGCCAAAACGATATAAGTATTGCGTATAGCAAGGGCTCCTATCTTTATCGAGGCGGCGTTGATCGTTCACGACCGTGCCATCAGTTCCACCGCCAGCCCATAAAGCCTGAAACGCGTGGCTTCCGGCAGACCGCTCAGCGTTTCGAGATAGATCTGCCCGACGCGGCACATGCGCATGTCTTGGATCGGCGGATCGGCCGATTTGCCGTCGAGCAAGGCTTCGATCTCGGCCGTGTTGAGGCCCTGGTCGCGCAAGGCTTTTTCGAGTATTTGGAAATCGCTCTCGCTCGGCGCCGCACGTTCAATCTTGCTCGCCTGTCCGTCGGTGATGGCGTCCAATCCGGTGAGCGCCATATCCGAGACGAGCGCCCGATTGTCCGAGGAGAATGAGAAAAAGCCGCGGCTCGCGCCGCCATAGAGGAAATCGACGCAAAGACGCTGGTCCTTGGTGCCGAGCGCCCGCATCATCGTCAATTGCATATCGAAAATCTTTTGCAGCGCGGGACCATTGGCTTTGGCCGCCAATATCCCATGCGACAGACGCAAGGAGCGCACGGCTTCCGACATCATGGCATCTATATCGTCCGTCTCGCCGGCTGACGCCGCGCGCTTGGCGAAAGTCTCCATGATCGTCTCATATTCGCTCGGGAAGACGAGCTTCAGCCGGTCGAAGAAGCGCATATATTCGGGCGATTGCGCGAGTTGCGCTTCGATCTTCTGGCGCATGTCCGCGCGTGCGGCGAGATCTGCGCCGGACGGCTGATCCGGCGCGGTAACATGCGTATTGACGATCTTGGCCGGAGCAGGCTGATCGGTTTTGAGCGCCTGTTGGATGAGGCTCCAGCCGAGGATGAGCGAGGCTATGGCTGCGAGGCCCAAAAGCGCCAGCCGCAGGTCGTCAATGCTCAGGCGGCTGAGCCGTTCCTGTAAGCCCTGTAATTTCATGCCGCTGTTACTATCACGGTTTTCTGACATCCCCCAAGATAGCATGACAGGGGAAAGCCGCGACACAGGGCGGCGCGGAGCAGCGTTAAGACGCCCCTTAAGCCGTCTTGTGCATGCGCTCGAAACCGGCGGCGAGATCCGCCTTGAGGTCCTCGATATCCTCAAGCCCGATCGAGAAGCGCAAAGCCGGGCCTTGCGGCGCCCAAGGGGTCGCCGTGCGGTAGGTCTTGCAGTCGAAGGGGATCACGAGGCTCTCGAAGCCGCCCCAGGAAAAGCCCATGCCGAAGAGTTCGAGGCCGTCGAGACAGGCGGCGAGCGCCTTTTGCGAACAGGGCGCGAGCAGGATGGAAAACAGGCCCGAGGAGCCCTGAAAATCGCGTTTCCAGATCTCATGTCCAGGGCAGGAAGGCAGGGCCGGATGCAGCACCTTGACCACTTCCTTGCGGGTTGAAAGCCATTGCGCCATGGCGAGACCCTGGCGCTCGGCCTCCTTGAGGCGCAACTCGAGCGTGCGCATGCCGCG
>JAATEW010000283.1 GCA_015655535.1 Hyphomicrobiales bacterium
ATGATTTGCACCATCTCGAAACCTTCGGCATCGAGGCCCGCGCGGATCGCGCCGACGCGTCCGTCCATCATGTCGGAAGGCGCGATGATGTCGGCGCCGGCACGGGCCTGGTTCAAAGCCTGCTGAACCAGGATTTCGACGGTTTCGTCATTCAAAATGTCTTCGCCGCGCATCACGCCGTCATGGCCGTGGCTCGTATAGGGATCGAGCGCGATATCGGTGATGAGGCCGAGGTCCGGGATTTCGTTCTTGATCGCGGCGCAGGCGCGGCAGACGAGATTTTGCGGATTGAGCGCTTCGCTGCCGCGCGGGTCGCGTAGCGATGGGTCCGTATGCGGAAAAAGCGCGATCGCCGGAATGCCGAGTTCGACCGCTTCGCCCGCGGCACGGACCGCTTCGTCGACGGAAAGCCGCTCGACCAGCGGCATGGACGAGATGGGCTCGCGCTTGTTCGTGCCCTCGATGACGAAGATCGGCCAGATCAGATCGCCGGTCGTCAGCACGTTTTCGCGCACGAGCTTGCGCGTCCATTCCGCCTTGCGGTTGCGGCGCAGGCGATGCGTCAAGTCGAGGGCTTCGACTGCTTTGGTTTCGGCGACCGGTGTCAGCTCCGCCTTGGGGCGCAAGGGTGTGGCCATGGGAATTCTCCGGATGGTTGGCGGTAGCCTAGCACGCGGACGTCAGAAAAATGAAATATATTGTGAGGTTAACCGGCAAACGGGTTGAAGGCCGCCATTTGGCCGCGTTGACGGGGGTTCCCCCTCGGTCTAAGCCCTGCCGCGTGTTTGGCGCCGAAAGCCGGTTTTCCGCAATCGCTTGTGCCGGACGAACCTTCAAAAACCGCCAAGGCGCGATGACCGATCAAGATATCCTCTCGGAAAAACAAGGCGCCGCCGGTGTGCTCACGCTCAATCGCCCGCAGGCCTTGAACGCGATCAACAACGGCATGACCCGCGCCATGGCCGCCGTGCTCGATGCCTGGGAAAAAGATCCCGACGTCAAAACGGTCATATTGCGGGCGGCGGGGGACAAGGCTTTCTGTGCCGGCGGCGACATCAAGCGGCTCTATGAGCATGGCAAGGCGGGCGCCCACGACCTGCAGATGACCTTCTATCGTGAGGAATATACGCTCAATCGTCGGATGAAGCTTTATCCGAAGCCGATCGTGGCGCTCGTCGACGGCATCGTGATGGGCGGCGGCGCCGGCCTTGCCATGCATTGCTCGCATCGCGTCGCGGGCGACACTTACACATTCGCCATGCCGGAGACCGCGATCGGCCTGTTTCCGGATGTGAGCGCGACCTATTTTCTGTCGCGCCTGCCGGGCAATGCGGGAACCTATCTCGCGCTCACCGCCAATCGGGCCGATACGGCCGACGCCGTCGCAATCGGTCTCGTCGATGCTCACGTGCCATCTTCGAAATTCGTCGAGCTGACGCAAAGGCTCGTCGCGGGCGAAGCGCCGGAGGCAGCCATTGCGGCATTGAAGGCCGATCCGGCGTCCGCGTCGAAGATGATGGAATATGCCAATTTCATCAAACTCTGTTTCGCGCCCGAGACCGTCGACGCGATCCTCGGCGAAATCGACGAAGCGGGCTATGCCGGAATGGATTTCGCCACTGAGACCTATGATGCGATTACCAAGAACTCGCCGACCTGTCTGGCGATCGCTTTGCGGCAAATGCAAATCGGCCAGCAACTCGAACTTGATGAAGTCATCAAGCTCGAATACCGCATGATGAGCCGCATGATGAAAAACGCCGATTTTTACGAAGGTGTCCGGGCTGTGCTGGTCGACAAGGACCGGCAGCCGAAATGGAAGCCTTCGGAGATCGAAGCGGTCAAACTGGCCGATATCGAGCCCTTCTTCGCGCCGCTTCCCGACGGCGACCTGGACTTTGGCGCGTGATCGCCGCAGATTACGCGATATGACGCATCAAACCCGTGTTTCGGTCTGCCGGCTGCCCCAAGGAATGCGCCGCCTCGGGGGCTCCCGCATCCCCGGCTTTTTTCCGCGCATGATCTCGTCCGAAAAGTCCGCGCCTTTTCGCGATCACGCGCTATGAATATTCCGCATTCGTTCAACCGCGCCGAGGGCGCCGAGGAATTCGGCGCCGCGATCAGGCTTGGCGAAAAGGTGCGCGCCGAGCGCGAGGCCATGCGCTGGGGACTTGTTCTCGTCGTTTTCATGCGCCTCTTGGCCGGCCTCTGGATGGCCGAGGGCTTGGTGCATTGGATCGATGTCTTGATGTCGTCCCGGCCTCTGTTCGATTCCATGCGGCCGGCCATGGCCTCGGCGGTGATTTACTTCGGCGTGCTCGATCTCGTTGCAGCCGTCGGCCTTTGGTTGGCAACGCCCTGGGGCGGCGTGCTATGGCTTCTGGCAGCGGTTTCGCAGATTTTCGTCGCGGTTGCGCTCCCGCAGTTCTTCTCGACGGGAAGTCTCGTTATTGTTTCAAATTCCATTCTGATTTTGATCTATTTCGTCTTGACTTGGAAAGCCGGGCACTCGAGCGGACAGTTTAAACGCGCGCCGGCCCGCAAGTGACGGTCTTGTTGGTTGTTATCTGTTTTATATTGCGTAAGGCGCGATGATTAAAAATGGATATATTAGAGGTTAAGCGGATTTTCATCGTAAAGATTCGTTTGAATTCACAACTGATTCACTTCAAATAATAAACCTATGATTCAGGCTGTTACTTAAACTCGTCTTCATTGGCTCGACCATATAGCTGATCTCATCGAAGGGCCGGCCTAAATGATGCCGGTCGACGCAAAAGTGAGGGTTGGGTCCATGAATAATGCACTCAAGACGGATGTCTCGCAGGTTCGCGCCGAGCGCATCAGTGAGGTTCGTCCTGTCTATCTCGAAGCCTTGACTTTGGTCGAGCGTCTGCATCGCCGGCTGCTCGACGTCATCAAGGACGAATTCGACCGGCGCGGCCGCAGCGATGTCAATTCGGTGCAGGCTTTGCTGCTCTACAATATCGGCGATAAGGAACTGACGGCCGGAGAGCTGCGCACGCGCGGCTATTATCTCGGCTCGAATGTCTCCTACAACGTCAAGAAGCTTGTGGAGATGGGTTACCTCCATCACTCCCGTTCGCGGCTTGACCGGCGTTCGGTCCGCATCAGCCTGACTGACAAGGGCAGGGAAGTACATAAGATCGTCGCGATGCTCTACGACAAGCATGCGACCACGGTCGAGCAGATCGGCGGCATTTCTCCGGAAGAATTTGCCAAGCTCAATCAGTCGCTGGTTCGTCTCGAACGCTTTTGGACCGATCAGATCCGCTACCGGCTCTGATATACGGACGATTTTTCGAATCGATTTCGGTCCTATTGATTGCCTGCGGAAGATGGGGCGCGGCGCCCCTCTTCAGTCGATATATCCGGCGGCCTGTTTGCCGGATTGGCCCTCCGATCAAAAACTTGCACCAAAAACTCGTGTGATTTGAGTCACATGAGCGCGGTTCTTCAACCAGAATGGAGAACCTGCCGCCGGTGCCACAAATTCGCCGCGCTATTTCCCCCTTGTTAACTCCATCGATGCTTATTCAGGACTGGCCGTTCTCTTAGCTACGCGTTAAGAGGGCGCCATGCTTCCGTGACATCGTAAGGACCGCCCGAGATTTTCGGCGGTCCGGTCAGGATTTGGAGCTTCTCAGGTGGCGAAACCCTCACAGTCTTCTTTCAAGAGCGCGTGTTTCAAAAGCGCGAGCGGCCTGGCTTTGGCCGGGTTTTCCACGGCGCTCGGGGTTTTCGGTTTTGTAACCGTGGCGGCCGCGCAGCATTTCGACGCGCAGGCCGAATGGGCGCAGCGCTATGACGCCGACGAGCATCTGACCGTCACAAGGTCGACGACGCCGGTTCTTTCGCAGCAAACTTTGGCGGCGACCGAGCAGGCCATCGAACATTACCGCGAGGTCGTGTCTCGCGGCGGATGGGGCTCGGTGCCGGCAGGCCACACTCTCAAGCTCGGCGTCAGCGGTCCGGCCGTCGTCGCGCTCAGGAAGCGCTTGATCGCCTCGGGCGATCTCGATTCCGCCGCCGGCGGCTCGCCGATCTTCGACTCCTACGTCGATGCCGGCGTCAAGCATTTCCAGGCCCGGCACGGGATCGGCGAAACCGGAATCGTCTCGCAAGAGACATTCACGGCCTTGAATGTCCCCGCCGATGTGCGCCTGCAGCAGCTTGAGATCAATATCGTGAGGCTGCGCTCCTATTCGGGCAATCTCGGCGGCCGTTTCGTGATGGCCAATATTCCGGCGGCGGCGGTTGAAACCGTCGAAAACGGCGTCGTGGTGACGCATCACATCGCCGGCGTCGGCAAGATCGATCGCCAATCGCCGGTCATGATGACCAAGGCGATCGACATCAATTTCAATCCGTTCTGGACGGTGCCGGTGTCGATCATCCGCAAGGATCTGATCCCGAAGATGCAGGCTGATCCCAACTATCTGGCCGAAAACAAGATTCACATCTTCGGCAAGGATGGCCAGGAAGTCGCGCCGCAGCAGATCAATTGGAATTCTCTTGAGGCCGTGAATTACCGGTTCCGGGAAGAGCCTGGCGATAATAATTCGCTCGGCGTCGTGCGCATCAACATCAACAACCCTTACGGTGTCTATATGCACGATACCGCGACCAAGGGGGTGTTCGGCGACGACTTCCGATTCATCTCGTCGGGCTGCATTCGCGTGCAAAACGTCCGCGACTATGTCGCTTGGCTCTTGAAGGACAATCCTGGCTGGGATCGCGATCATATCGACGAGGCCATTCGCTCCGGTGAGCGCGTCGACGTGAAACTCGCGACCCCCGTGCCGGTCTATTGGGTCTATATCACCGCTTGGGCGACGCCGGACGGCACGGTTCAGTTCCGTGATGACATCTATCAGCGCGATGGTTTCGGCGGCACCCCCGCTCAGGCGATCGTCCCGCCGACACAGCAGGCGGCAGTCAATAATGAGCAGCCGAACGAGGCCTACGGCAACCAGAGCTACTATAACGGTGCCGGCCAGAGCTATGACGGCGGCAAGAGCAATGGCGGCGGTCACCGGCAGATGCTGCCCCCGATGGACGAGGAGCAGTAATCCGAAAGAGCGGTAAGCCCGCTTTCTGGATCGGTTTACGCCTGCCAGCCTTTTTAAGGGTGGCAGGCGTTTTCGTCGCAGCTCAGCTGCCGTATTGTGCCTCCAAACCCGCCTTTCCGTAGCGAAACAGGCGTGATAAGGGCAAAGACCGTTGTCTTTTCGACTGGATTCGAGCCAGAAAGCCGCTTTCTGGCATCCCACGTTCGTTCCGAGGAGTTGTTTTCTATGAGCCAATCTGCTGCTGGTCCCGCCGGAAGCGCGTCGAATTCCTTCTTCGCTGCAAGTCTTGCCGAAGCGGATCCGGAAGTCGCCGCCGCGATCACCAAGGAGCTTGGCCGGCAGCGCGAGGAAATCGAGCTGATCGCCTCAGAAAACATCGTCTCGCGCGCTGTCCTCGAGGCGCAGGGCTCGGTCCTGACGAATAAATATGCCGAGGGCTATCCGGGCCGGCGCTATTACGGCGGCTGCCAATTCGTCGACATCGCCGAAAATCTGGCGATCGATCGGGTGAAGCGCCTCTTCGACTGCGGTTTCGCGAATGTGCAGCCGAA
>JAATEW010000278.1 GCA_015655535.1 Hyphomicrobiales bacterium
AATCGACGCGCGAGGCGACGAGGGGACGCAGAAGTCCGCCCATGGCTTCGATCGCCGCCGCGCCGTCGAGCACGCGCTGGGTCTCGCGCGACGAGGGACATTGGTTGAGAAGGAAGACATATTCCTTCATCATGGTCTTGATCTTGCCGCGCGTGGTTTCGCTCGACCAGATATCGAAGATCGTCGGGCGCACCGGAATGATGCAGAGATCGGCGGCCTTGATGGCGGCCTCTGAGGCTTGCGTTTCGGTCGCTGGCGTATCGATAATCGCCAGTGTGACATTGCCTTTGGCCAAAGTGGCCAAAGCCGTGGGGAGCTTCGCCGCCGAAATGGTTTCGACGGGAAGTTCCTTGTCATTGCGCCGGGCGCCCCATTTCAGCAATGATTTTTGCGGATCCATATCGAAGAGAAAAACCCGTTCGCCGGCTTCCTGTGCTGCGACTGCGAGACAGGCTGCGAGCGTGCTCTTTCCAGAGCCGCCTTTTTGCGTGACCAATGCGATAGTACGCATCCGAACCATCCTTTCAGAGTTGTGGCTATAAATGATTGCACACCATTCCAAGACAGATTGGGCCGGACGAATAAGCGAGCCAGTCAATCCGTGGCATTGCAGGTGGCCGTTTCGAATAGTGTTTTGCTATCCCGACCTCTTGCTAACCCTCAACAAAGGGCACCGAAGAAATTCAACATGAGTCGTACTTTCGATCCAGTGCTGATTTGATCGGGTGATATGACACAGTCCGTTTCCGACCTTGCGCGGAACTGGTCTTGACTGGACTTGAAACGACAGCGGACACACATTCGGCATAAGATGGCAGATCTTTTTTCAAACGCAGGCCTCGACGCTCAAGCTCCGCATCCGCTTGCAGATCGCATGCGGCCCGCCAAGCTCGAGGATGTCGCGGGCCAAGATCATTTGCTTGGTCCCGATGGCGCACTGACGCGGCTGTTGCGGTCGGGCTCTTTAGGCAGCCTCATTTTTTGGGGGCCTCCGGGTACCGGCAAGACCACTGTCGCGCGTTTGCTCGCGGCTCAGACGAATTTTTCCTTCGTCCAAATTTCCGCAATCTTTTCCGGCGTATCCGAACTCAAGAAGGTGTTCGAAGAAGCCAAGAAACGGCGCAGCGTCGGGCAGGGAACGCTTCTTTTCGTCGATGAGATTCATCGCTTCAACCGGGCGCAGCAGGATAGCTTTTTGCCGGTCATGGAAGATGGAACAATCATCCTTGTCGGCGCGACGACGGAGAATCCAAGCTTCGAATTGAATGCGGCGTTACTGTCACGCGCGCGCGTCATGACCTTTCGTGCGCTCGATGAAACGGCGATCGAAAAACTTCTCGAACGCGCCGAAAAGATTGAGGGTAAATACTTACCTCTCGACGGCGACGCGCGCTCCGCACTTATACGTATGGCCGATGGCGATGGACGCGCCGCGTTGACTTTGGCTGAAGAGATTTGGCGCGCGGCGGGGCCCGACGAAACATTCAATACATCGCAATTGACCGAGATCGTGCAACGGCGCGCGCCCATTTATGATAAGGGACAGGAGGGCCATTACAATCTCATCAGCGCGCTGCACAAAGCGGTACGCGGCTCCGATCCCGACGCCTCGCTTTATTATCTGGCGCGGATGTTCGATGCCGGCGAAGACCGTCTGTTCATCGCACGGCGTGTGGTACGCATGGCCGTCGAGGACATTGGACTTGCCGATCCGCAAGCGCTCGTCATCGCCAATGCGGCGAAAGAAGCTTATGATTTTCTTGGCAGTCCGGAAGGCGAACTCGCGATTGCGAATGCCGTGATCTATGTCGCCACGGCGCCGAAATCGAACGCGGCCTATGTCGCCTTCAAGGCCGCGACGCGGCTTGCCAAAGAGCACGGCTCGCTGATGCCGCCGAAAATCATTTTGAACGCGCCCACGAAGCTCATGAAGAATGAGGGCTATGGCAGCGGCTATGCGTATGATCACGATACGCCGGAAGGATTTTCCGGACAGAATTATTGGCCGGATGCTTTAGGACGGCAAAAACTCTACGAGCCTGTCGATCGCGGCTTCGAGCGCGAGATCGGCAAAAGACTCGCTTATTGGCTCAAGCTTCGAAAAGAAAAAAGCGGTGAATAAGTTTGGCTGAGACGCCCAATACGCAGGACTCTACGTCTTCCTACTTACAGCAATCGGCTCTCAAACGTCACGGTCCGACATAACGGACGAGCACGCCCTTCGGATCGCGAACCCATTTCCAGGCATGTGCCATAGTCGCAGCCGAGCGGCCGGTGATGAGCTGGTCCTGGCCGCTCGATTTGGACTGCCAGCCTTCTTCGGACCGATGCGTGTCGATCTCCGCCAAAGCGGTGCGTTCGGCCGGCGAAAGGCCCTTTGTCTCCGATAAGGTGACGAGTTCATTCGAACCCGCGAAGACCCGGATACCATTTTGAGTCATGATGGCATCGCCATCTCGTAAAGTATGATCTTTCAGCAAGGCGGCGGATTGGCGTACGGCTGCCGGCGTTTTGTCCGGAGCATTTTTACGGATCACCGTAATATGCCGGGGCGGTTCGACGCGGTATTTGGGCAAGGGCGTAACGAAATCGGGCGCCGGGCGCTCGATCGTCCGTTGCTGCGGCTCGGGCGTGCCTTGATTGAGAAAGTCGAAAAGCCCGGCGCGCGCCTGATCGATAGATGCAGAGGTCACAACGACGGCGGAGAGTAACCCTGCCGTTAAAAGCATATGTCGCATTAAACCGTCCCCGAAAACTGCCCGATAACGCACGGTCAAGCTATTGGTTCCGGTATTTTTGCAGTCGAGTCCAAGCTCACGCGATGTGGTAAACGTTCAGGCGCCGGACGGCGCGCTGTTCCATGCACCTCGCCGCTCGCTGCGCGCGAGAAGCTCATATTCGGCATGGACTGCCTCGCGGCCATAGATGCGCTCCAGCCGGCGGATCGTGAAATGGCCGTGCGCGATCCTTTGGAAATGGGTCAGGAACGCATAATTGACCGCTGCGCCGCCCGCTGCGCCAAGCACGGGTACTGCCTGGACCGCCAGTTTCTGAGAAACGACGACACCGAACCGCGCGCCGATCTGCGTGAGAAACCGGACGAGAACCGGCGAGGCCTCATCGGTCGCGGCGCGCCCCACAAGATAACGGGCCGCTTCCGAAACCGATTTGGCGAAGAGGCCGCGCGTCGCAAAATAGCCGCTCTCCGTGAAATCGCCGCGGCCCTCGTCGCGACTGCCGAGCGCGAAGACCTGCAAACATGCCAGCAGCGTATCGGGCTCCGAAAGATCTTCGCCCTCATGCCGGGCAATATCGGCGATCGATCGCAAAATGAGCGTCGTTGAAATCGGCAATTCGACCGGCAGGCTTGCAAGTCCGAAGGCGCCGCCCGCGGCGCCGGACAAAACCACGGCGGCCTTATGGAAACGCCGCGTTCCATTCAACGTGCCTTTGCTGAATGGAATCTGGCTTTGCGATCCGAGGCTGCGCAAGGCGAGGTGAAAGGCATTCTTGATCGCCGATTCAGCGGCGCGGTTGACAAGGCTTGTGACGGGGGCGGGCACGAGCCTGCCGACTTGCCCGATCTGCCGCCCGAGAAGATTGGCGAGATGCAGAGCGAAGCTTATATGTTCGAGTTCGCGCACCGCCTCGATCAGGGCAGCGAGGTCTTCCTCCGAAAGGTCCGGGGCGATGCCGATCGCCGGCACTGAGGAGGCTTTAGGGGGCAAAACATCAGTCGAGGGGAGCATGGGATCCTGCACGGTTCGTATTCGATGCGGTCAGCCCGCGATCATCTTTAAAGATAGGGATTTTTTGCGGGCACGCCGCATTTTTATAAAATGGTCGCGAAATGGCGTGCCGCCCCCTTGCATTCGAGGCCTTCCGACGAAGGCAATGCCGCGCGCCCGGATTGGTTTCGCCAGCATTCTTCATGACATTTCAAACAAGAATCGATGACCGGGACACCGCGAAAAGGCTGAAATCGATAAAATACGACGCTTTTTATTCAGTGCGATTTATACATAAACTCTACCATTCCCGGTAATCGGCTAATCGATAAAAACTTATCTATTTACTTAGATCGGCTTCAAAACGGCATGGCCATTCTTCCCGCATCAGGCAAGGGGGAATGACGGAAATGTCCGGGTTCGATGTAAAGACTATGGCTGCGGGGATGCTGGTTCTGACCTCGGCATTCGCGCTGCCGTCTCAGCCAGTTTTGGCTTTGACCAACGTGCCGCAGGCGACCTATGCGGCGGTCGGTTCGGAAACCAGCGTGCCTTATGGCTGGGTGGATTTCTGCCGCCGCTATGCGGAGGAATGCGACGCCGGCGCGGCAACACCCCTCGACATCAATCTGACACCCGAGACGCTGAAGCAGTTGGAGCGCATCAACAAAGCGGTCAACAAATCGATCGCTGCGGTTTCCGACATGGATCACTGGGGTGTGCTCGACCAATGGGACTATCCCACCGACGGCAAAGGCGATTGCGAAGATTATGCTTTGCTGAAGCGCAAGCTTCTTATCCAGGAAGGTTTTCCGCGCCAGGCGCTGTTGATGACCGTCGTCAAGGACGAGCAGAATGACGGCCATGCGATTTTGACGATCAAGACCAACCATGGCGAATTCATTCTCGATAATTTGACCGATGAGATAAAGCCCTGGGACCGCACGGTCTATAAATTCGTCAAACGGCAATCTCAAAGCGATGAAAACACATGGGTTCAAATCGGTCCGCCGACGCAGGCGCCAGCCTATGTGTCGGAGAGAAAACCCGGACCGCGCTGATGGCACTCGCGATCGAGTCTGCGCCAATAGATCATGATGATTTTGGACTAATCAAAGTCGGGCCTGCCCGACTTTGATCTTTCAAAATGCCCAACTCGGGCAAGCCCGAGTTGGGTTAGTCCAAAATCATGAAACGTGATCGATTCAATAATTTAGAGCGGGATGCGGGCGCAAAACCGCTTACACTTTTGCTCATCCCGCTCTGGCGTCAACTCGATCGCGACCGATTTTCGTTGGCGACGCAGAATGATCTGCGATTGACCCACCCGATGCAATTTGGGAGAGTCCGCGCGGCGCCTCGCATGATCCGATAATGGATGGCGGCGCGTTTAAGGAGGACCTTGGATGTTCCCAAATTTTACGCGTTCAGCGCTTTTCGTTTTCGCAGCGGCCGGGCTCATGAGCCTGGGTCTAGCCGAAACGGCCGAAGCCCAATCCGTGCAGTCGCAATGCAGCACCAAATACCAGGCGGCGAAGGCAGCCAACACGCTCAACGGCCAAAGCTGGCGGCAATATTACAGCGCGTGCGCGGCCGAATTGAAAGCCGGCGCCGCGGGGACACAACCGGCAGCAGCCGCTCCTCCGCCAACCGCGACAGCGCCGGTCGAGGCTCCGCCTCCGGCGGCATCCAGATCCAGAAAGACAGCGACGGCGCCGGCCGAGCCCGAGACGCCAGCGCTTGCGCCTCAACCAACTGGACCCATCGTTTTCCCGACGGCGATCTCGCCGGAATTTTCCACATTGTCGGCCGGCCAGGCGCGCCGCAAGACTTGCGGCGCGCAATTCAAAGCCAATAAGGCGACCAACAGCAATGGCGGCCTTAAATGGAGTCCGAAAGGCGGTGGCTATTACACTTTATGCAATAACAAGTTGAAAGGCTGATTGAAGGCCTTCACGTCAGGTCCCGGATTCAATTCGGGACCTGATGATTTCAAAAATAGGCGATGATCGCGATCAGCGTGCCGCCTATGCCCATCGCCATGGCCGAATACCAAGGCCATCTCAGCCCGCGCATGATGATCGCGATCGTTGCGATCGCGATCGAAATATGAAGCAGCGTGACGCCGACCGTTAAAATATGGTGGCGGCGCTCGTGGCGTTCGCTGCTTTCGAGCTTGGCATCGGTTTGGTGTTCGAGCTCTTCGCCTTTGGCGAGAAGCTCCTTGCCTTCCTGGTCGTAGCGTTTGGACTGTGCCTTATAGTCTTCCGCCAGCGGGCTGCCGTTCGCCGCGGCGATATCATAAGCATTCTTCTTGATGCTTTTGGCTTGATAAAAACTCCAATTGTCCGTCGCCTTGTTTTGGATGAAGACGGCATCGTTCTTATCGCCGATGGCGGCCGCCGTTTCGAGCGTTTCGAGGCTGCCGACGGTCGCCGCGGCGACGGCGAGGATCGCAATCGTTATCGACACTTTGACGAGGAACTTATCGCCCAGATGAGCGACATGCTCGGCATGTTCGGCGTGCTCGAAATGCTCGGTTGGAGAATCGTCCATTATGGGAGTTCCGGCTGAAAAGGTTCCGCCGGTAAAATCGGCGAAAAAGCATGAAATTCCGATGACGACTCGAAAAGATCGTCAAGGCGAACGAAGCCTTCAATAGCAGCCAATGCCGTCGCGGCCAATGATCTCCTTAGTCGATCCATTGGCGGCACGGGCCTGAATAGAGCATCGATGCCTGAGTTGGTTTGGAGCGGCCTGATTTGCGATGTGATTTTCATCACGGGCGAATGAACCGCGCGGCCTACACTTGCGACTTCTGAGTGAATGGGGAACGGCCCCCTTCGTAAAACAGGAGAACGGAGATGACGCAGCAAACCGAAACCCGCGAATTGTCGCTGGATGAGATCCAGGCAATAAGTGGTGGGGAGGTGGACGAACTGATAGCGGAGTACAATGTCACAATCGCGGTCACGCATTGTGTCGCCGTTGCGGTGGAGACGATGGCGTCTGCCATGACCGCTGTCGCTCAGCACCTGCCATAATTCGAGACCAAAAAGCTCAGACCCGGAGGCCGCCTCGGTTCATGACTGCATTCGCGGGCATGGTTTCGGTCATGCACCTTGGCGGCCACTCTGATTTCCAGGTTTGGAAGTCCAGCCTGGGCAGCCTGCCGGCGCTCGGATGGACAGAGAGATTGGAGCGATCTATAAGCGCCCGCAGTGGCACCAGCGGCCCGGTCAATTTCCCATATCGAAAATCCCATGAGCGTTTTTCCCGGTCAACTTGATCTCCTTGCGGATTCGGCCTTGCATCGGCGCACCATGGTCGATTGCCAAATCCGGACATTCGATGTCACGGACCAGGCTGTCATCGCGCGTTTTCTCGATGTCCCGCGTGAGATTTTCCTGCCGGCAAAGTGCAGGGATCTGGCTTATTCCGACAAAGCGCTGGAGATTACGCCAGGCGCGGCGAACGGCGCCTGGCGTCAGCTTCTGCCGCCTTTGGTTCTGGCGCGGCTGATCCAGGGTGCCTCGATCACGCCTGGGGATAAAATTCTCGATGTCGCGCCGGGGTCGGGATATTCGACGGCGCTTTTGGCGGGCCTTGGCCGGGACGTCACGGCGGTCGAGTCCGATGCGGGTTTTGCATCTTCCATCAAAGCAAACCTTCAGGCCTGCAATGTGAGCAATACGTACGTTGCCACCGGACCGCTTGCGCAAGGCGTCGAAAAAAACGCTCCCTACGATGTGATCTTCATCAATGGGGGCGTCGAAGCAGGGCTCGACACCTTGTTCAGTCAATTGAAGGAAGGCGGCCGGCTCGTCGCTATTCAGCGATTCTCGGGCGAGGCAAATGCGCATGCCAGCAAAGCCGTTCGCTTTGAAAAAGGCGCGCATGATGTCAGCGCACGCTTTTTATTCGACGCCTCGGCCGCTCTTTTGAAAGACTTCGAAAAGGCCCCGCAATTCGTCTTTTGAACGGGTGCGATGCGTTTTTTGAACGGGGGAAGGCACGGCACGACTACCGAAACGGGTGCGCCGCGAACACAGCGAGTTGAATTGATCTTTTGAACCACGTCCCCGACAAGTCGATCATGACGACCGGTAAGGGCTTGCCACAATTGATCGATTTGGTCCACTCGGAGCGTGATCTTGTCGGTTAGACGCTTTTGCCTTGGGCCGGATACGCGCTTGAATCACGATGATTTTGGATCTGATCGATCCAGAATCGTGAACGTGATCGATTCCAAGAATTTAAGGCAGCATTTTTGCGAAAAGCCGGTATCCGCTTTTTCGCATCCCGCGCTGGCCGAAACATCCGAACAAGCCTCCCACCGCCAAGAGACTAGGCGGTCCGCCATAGTGGTCTTGATCGTTTCGTCAAGTGTCGCATTTTTGCGCCACCGGACGAATTTCTGCCTTTCTGCGACCGTGCGGACTGCTCAGAGCGGTGTCAAAAGAGCTAGACTAATCCGTCTGTTAAAAGAGTCCGTGGTAAGCTCGTTGAAAAATCCATCCAAGCATAACACTGGTTCCGCATACGAGAGCCAAGGAATCGATTGGCTCTCGCTTCGCGCAATCCCATCGCGCTTCACGCACTCTTTCGCCAGGCGTTCAGCAATGCGCTTTGCTTTTTTTCCCGCCTTGCTTCTGACGATAGCGGCGGGCCAATCCTCGGCCGAGACCATGTCCGGCGCGCTCTCGCGGGCTTACGAGGGCAATCCGAATTTGAATCAGCAGCGCGCTTCGCTGCGTGCCACGGATGAAAACCTTCCGCGTGCCAGCGCCGGATGGTTGCCGACCGTGGCGGCGACGGGCTCGAGCGGCCCCAACTATCTCAATGGCAATCTCGGCAATGGCAATATCCATCCGAAAAGTCTCCCGACTTCGGTGGGCGTCACGCTCAATGAAAATCTCTTCAACGGCAATCGCACGCTGAACAGCGTGCGCCAGGCGGAAACGAATATTCTCGGCGCGCGCGAATCCACGCGCAACGTCGAGCAGAGCACGCTGCTGGACGGCTCCACAGCCTATATGAACGTGTTGCGCGACACGGCCATTCTCGATCTGCGCAAGAACAATATCATCGTCCTCGAAGAACAATTGCGCCAGACACGCGATCGTTTCGAAGTCGGCGAAGTGACTCGGACCGACGTCGCGCAGGCCGAATCCAGCTTGGCATCCGCGCGGTCGGACTATTTTACGGCGCAAGCCGTTTTGCAAAACAGCATCGCGACTTATAGGCAGGTGATCGGCGTCGAACCGACGCGGCTCGAGGCGGCTCGCCCGATCGAGCAATTGCTGCCACATGCGCTGCCGGTCGCGATCGACATTGCCTTCAGCGAACATCCGGCGATCGCCGCGGCGCTGCATGCCGTCGACGCGGCCGAGCTTCAGGTCAAGCTCGTCGAAGGCGAGCTTTATCCGACAGTCGGCGTCGTCGGGAATGTTCAACAAAATTGGGCGGCATCCGGGATTCCGTCCGAGCGGTTTTTCAACGCTTCCGCCGTCGCACAACTGTCCGTGCCGCTTTATGCGGGCGGCGAAGTGTTTGCACGCGCCCGCCAGTCCAAGGAATTGCTGGCGCAAGCGCGTCTTCAGGCCGATCAGCAGCGCGATGCGGTGCGCGCCATCGTCGTATCGAGCTGGGGGCAGCTCGATACCGCCAAGGCCGTCATTCTATCGTCTCAGGCCGCGGTCAAGGCTGCCGAGATCGCGTTGAACGGCATCAGGGAAGAGGCGAGGGTCGGCCAACGTACGACCTTCGACGTGTTGACGGCACAGCAAACCCTTCTGAACGCACGCGTCCAGCTTGTGACGGCGCAACGCGACCGCGTCGTGGCGTCCTATACGGTCATGGCGGCCATCGGCAAGCTCACCGCGGCCAACCTGAATTTGAATGTTGTGGCCTATGACCCGACCATTCATTTCAATCAGGTCAAAGACAAGTGGATCGGCCTCAGAACGCCTGACGGACGCTGACGCTTACGCTCGCGTTGACGTGGAATCCTAGACTCAAAATCATCATATGGTTCAGACCACGTCTGAACCCCGGCGAGCACGATTTATGCGCGGCGCTATGAGGGGCTTTGCACGGGTTCGGCGCGAACCTTTGCCTTTGTCCCCACCCAATTCAGAAGAACATCTAATCTCGCGAATCCATCTATGATAGGATTTGAGTCGCAAGCTTCGAATAGGAACGCGGCCTTATCCTGGCACGTTCTTATTTTTAATCCTTCCTGCCACCGGCTGGTCTGGTTCGCAGAGTGACTGGAAAGTGTCTGAGGTCCATGCCCGCTCTCACGTCCCTTTCGCCCTCTGATTCCCTCGACGAACGTCCGACCCATGAACCGTCCATGGAGGAGATCCTGGCGTCCATCCGGCGCATCATCTCCGACGATCAGTCGCTGGTGGCGCATCGTGATCCTGCCCATGCCGAACCGGAGCCGGCCGCGGCGCATGAACCGCGAAATGCACCGGCTTCACCGCTGCAGCCGCCGGTAGCCGCGCCGGCGCAACGCGAACAGCCGCATGTGAATGGCCATACGCCGGAGACGCCGAAAGCCGGCTCTATGGAAGAGCGCAAGCTTTTTACCGGTCTGCCTTTTATGAACGCGCCGCAAATGACTTCCCCGCAAGTCGCACCGCTTGAGCGAAAACATATGGACTTCGCCGATATGCGGCTTCGCCGGCAGTTTGGCGAGCCGGAGGAGCGGCCTTCAGCCCAGCCGGCACCCAGGCATAATGTCGAGCCTATGCCGTTCCAGGCTCAAGCGCCGTTGGCAAAGCCGCAGGCAGTCTTCCACGAGGACGAACCGATCGCATCGCCCGCGACGGATGCCGCCGTCGCGTCATCGTTCAATGCGCTTTTCGCCAGCAGGCTTCTGCCGAACCCGGAAATGCTCGCAGAGCTGACACGCGATCTCCTGCGTCCCATGCTCAAAGCCTGGCTCGACGATAATCTGCCGGTCATGGTCGAGCGTCTGGTGCGCGCCGAAATCGAACGGGTCGCGCGCGGCGGCCGGTGATTCCAGCCGCCGCCTGCGTGCGGCAATGCTATTCGTTCGCCGTGGCTTTGATCTCAAGCGAATCGAGCAGCGAAGAGGGTTCCTTGGTCAAAGCGAAATCGGCGGCGCCAAGTCCATCGGCCGATATAGCCGTGAGATGAAATGATTTCGGGCTCGCCGCGAATTTCGCGAGCGCTGCGCCGATGATTTTCGCAGCCGGCCTATTGTCGAGCATGGCCGGAAGACCGATCGCCGCCGCGGCAACGTAATTTTTCTTGATTTCATCGACCGATTTATTTTCAGCCTTGGCCTGCGCGGCGGCGGCCTTTTCGAAGAGCCCGGCATTATCGATTTTGATTTCGAGCCTTTTCACCAAGGCACCGAAAGCTGCGGCCTGCATGGCCGTGGAATCGCCTGAGAAAAAGTCCTTCGTGACATTATCGACGAGGCCGGAGATTTTGACCACGCCCATATCGGCGCCGCTGAGCGAGACATCCTTGACCGTGAGTTCTTCGGCGCTCGCATCCCAGGCCATTTCGATCCGGCTCGACAGATCGAGTTTGGTATAGCCCATGTCGGTCAAGGACCGCACATCCTTGTCCTTCATCAATTTCAAATCGAAAACGAAATGATCGAGCGTCGCCGTCAGCTGCGTCGGCGTCGTCTCAATGGGCATTCCGCCATCGACTTGGAAATGGTCGATGGAGAACGTGCCCTTTTTCGCATCCACCGACGCGCCATTGTCGTCGGCAACGCTGATCGCCACTTTGTTCACGCTGAATTCGGCGACGACAGGGATGAAAACTGCGGATTCCTTGGTGCCGGCGTCATCGTCCTCGGCTTTCGGCGCAGGCGTCGCGGGAAGATCGCGCAGCCGTGCGAAGTCGATTCCCTTGAAATCGATGTCGCCTATTTTGACCGTCGATCCTTGAACATTCACGGCGAAATCTTCGAACCTGATGTCGGCGATTTTCGCATTGCCGAAATTCGCGATGGATATTTTACCGAGAGAGAGCGCGACGGGCTTCCCGTCGCTTTCTGAGTGAAGCTGGATATTGCTCGCGCTCATGCCTTCCATATCGAAAGACGTGAAGATGTCTTTGAGCATAAGCGCGGCATGGGCTGGATCGCTCGCCGAAGCCTGGAATTCCGAGGGGCGCGTGGCAAAGGCGCGTCCTTTGACGTTGCGGCCGGAAAAACTGCCGGCCGTCAAAGACAAGGCTTCTTTGCCCATGCCGTTCATTTTAAATCCGTCGACGGAAAAACTTTCATAAAGCGTTTTAAGAGCTTCGGACTCATCCTTCCGGGCGTCGCTGACGATATGCGAAGCAAGCGCCAGATCGACGCCCTGCGCGTGCATATGTCCGTAGCTTCCCTCGATCATGCCCGCCTTGGCGTCGGTGATCGTGAAAAGCGCGCCGTCTATATCGGCGACGGCGGCCTTTCCCTGCTTGACGTCGGTCAGCTTGATATTTTGATAGGTGACCTTTTGAGTAGGCGCCGATTTGGTGACGAGAGTCAGCTCCGGGATGGTGATCTCGGCAGCGGTGAGTTTGCCGAAGCGATCGGTGAGGGACAAGACTGCCTTCGGATCGAGGAGCGTGGCGAGATCGCCATTCGTCAGACCAGTGCCCCGAAGCGCGATCTTGCCGATCGTGTAGGTTGCGTAATCCGTTTCGATCGTGACGTTCTCGGCACTCGCCGCTATGCCGACTTGCAGAAAGGCGCCAAGACGCTGGTCTTGCGCATATGCTGGGCCGCTTCCTTCAATGGCAAAGCAAGCCGTCCAAGCGCCGAGGCCTATCGCGAAGCCAGTTCGCACAAAAATGCTCATTCGCGGCATGCCATTTCCTTCTGGAAAGCGCCCACAGACCCGGCGGCGGCCGGGAAGGACGATTGAGACCCTTAATTCGTCACCATGACTTGGGACGGGACCATTGCAAAGTCATGAATTGAGACATGGATATGACTTGTTGGATTATTATGAATGCGATCACGGGGCGGGGGCGATCAATGGATGATCCCACGGGCCTTTGATCAGAATATTACGGTCTTGCGCGGATTTGGATATGGGGTCGTCCGGAACGGCAGGCAATATCACAGCGCGAAGATCGAGTTTCCGGTCGGGGAGGGTGGCGCTGCCGCTCAACAGCAAATGCCCGCCGGGTCCGTCGGCGAGACCTTGCTCGACTTCGGCCGTTCCTTTGAGCAGTTTCAATCCAAGCTGCGCGTGCTCGTAAGGCACGCGGGTGGCCCGCATATCCGCCCCCTGCGGCGCCTCGCCGTCTTGAGCCGGATGCAAGGTCCGCGCGAGGTCGATGCCTCTCACGTCGCCCTGCTTGACGCTCAATTGCAGCCTGCCGTCGAGATGCTGGAGGAATTCGGCGAAGTTCAGGCCCTCCGCCTCTATATTGGCGGTTCCGCTCGCCGACCCCGTCAGTTCCGGCAGGCCGACGGCATCCCATGAGAGCGCGCCGGCGTCGAGGTCGGTCACGGAGCTCGTCGCGTGAAGGTCGATCCGATCAGGTCCGACCGCTAGCGAGGCCCGCGCTTTGACGAGACCGCGATAGGCTTTGGCCTCCGCCAGGCTGACATCGATCCGATTGGCGTGGGTCAAAAGCGAAAGCGCCGTGTCCTGCATTTCGAAATGCGCCAGGCGCGCTCGGCTTGCCGAGACCCTTATATCGAGATTGGCGGTCGTCAGGGCGCGCAAATCGAGCGGCTCATGGTTCCATTGCCCGTCGTCGCCGATGATCTTCTGGAAATGCGCAAAGAAAGGATCGAGCGTGAGAAGGTCGGTCGCCAGAGTCCCGGAGAGAAGCGGCTTTTGATCGGTCGTCTCGATCGCAAGCGAGCCTTCGAAATCGCTGCCCGCCAGGTGCAGGTCCAGATTTGAAAAGGACATGCCGTCGATATTCGCCTTGGCGTCGCTGGTGAGCCGGAAGCGGCTCAACGCGCTCGTCCGCGGGATTGGATACCCAATGAGCTCCAGAAGCCTCGGCAAAGCCTGGCTCGAAGCCCGCAGATGGCCGCCATATTCCGGTTTCGGCGCCGCCGACAGGATTCCGTTCGTCGTCAGCGTGAGGACGTCGGTTTTGACGTCGAGCGTCATTTCCGAACGGCCGCCGCGCAGGAGTTCGGCGGGTTCCGCGACCCAAGCCGCGACATCGCCGAATTCACCGCGCACGCGGGCTTTGCCGGTCAGGCTCGCCGGCGCGCTGAGATTGCGCCAATCGAGCGTCATGTCGATATCATCGATAATGACATCCGAGGCAGCCGATTTGGTTTTGAGCCGCGCCGTTCCATTGACCAGAGAGACGGTGCCAAGCCGTGCGGTATCGGCTGCCGCGGCCTCGGTCGTTTCCGGTTTCGCCTCGGCCGCCCGGCCGATCGCGCTATCGGCGGCCATCGGATTTTCATCGAGATCAATGACGAGACGCGGCTTCAGCAAAGTGGCGCTCGCGATCTCCAACCGTCCGACGATCAGAGGAAGAATGCGCAGATTGCCTTTGAAATAATCCGCATCGATTCGCAGCGCCCCGCTCGGATCGACGAAACTGACTTGATCGATCTTGATGTGGGGTTGCGGTAGTATCGCGAAGACGGCCCGTCCTTGCGACAGCGTGGCAAGACCGGTGGCCTGGCGGATCTGCGCCGCGACCTCGTCGCGCAAGGCGGCGGTCGAAAAGGTCCAGGGGACCGTCACCGTGCCCAAGGCAATGACGGTGATGACCAAGGCCAAGACCCAGATCAATCGCGAGAGCCGCCGTCCAACCACGTCGGTTGATGCCGAGGCAAGCGTTGCCGGTTCCATCATGGCCTCTTCAGGGCCCTTTCGGATTGAATGGCACTGTCGAGTTTATAAACTAGCCGCTCGAACATGGCACTAAAATGGCGCCGGAAAGACATCAACGCAATCAACGGTATTTTCCCACCATATTCGACTGCGGAAATGGTTGCCGCCCTGCCACAATAGTTCAGGAATAAGCCGTTGGGGGTCCGGATGACAGGGGAATTCTTTGCTTATCTATGGCTGCGGTCTAATCTGCATCGAGTCCAGATGGACCAGCCGATTTTGATATTTCTTTTCCGGAGCCAAATCTTTTGTGGAAGATTTTGCCGACCGAAACCGGCAGCGCCTGCTTCAGGCGGCTCGATTTAGCACGTCTCAGCTGGGCGAACCTCGGCTTGGCCAGCCTTGCCGGACTGCTTGTATGCCTGGGATTGGTGCAAGCTGCGGGCGCGGCCGAGGTGACCAGAGCCGACGAGGAGAAGCTTTTCGCAGCGACTTTGCGCGAGCCGACGAATTATGAGCTGACCTTCGAATATGTGCGCGTGTCGTCCGCGCTAGGCGACAATGAGGCGTCTATCGGCGCGCTCGAACGGCTGCTCAATTACAATCCGCAACTGACGCGTGCCAAGTTCGAACTGGGTTCGCTCTATTTCCGTATGGGCTCCTATGAGACGGCGGTCCGCTATTTCAAGGAAGCCTTGGCCGCCGGCGATCTCGGTCCGGCGGTGCGCGCGCGCATCGAGGCCTATCTGCCCGATGCCGAAAAACGTCTTTCGCCCTCGCAATGGACCGGGCTTCTGCAAACCGGCATCCGCTATCAGTCGAATGTCAGCGCCTTGCCGGATACGGGAACTTTGCAGGTCTTTGGCGCCAATCTTCCGGTCGGTCCGAATCAACAGAAGAAATCCGACTGGAATGCGTTCGAGATCGCCCAGATCAGCCATGACTATGATTTTCAGAACCAGCGCGGCGACACGTTCGAAACAAGGTTCACCGGCTACGGGACGCAGCAGTTTTCGCTGACGCAATTCGACCTCGGCATCGTCGAGGCGAGTCTCGGCCCGCGATTGGCGCTTGCGCCCGATTTGCTGCCGGGCGTGACGATCAAGCCCTATGCCGTCGGCAATCTCTCCTGGATCGGCGGCAGCCAATATTTGAATTCGGGCGGCGGCGGCCTATCGCTGCGCGCGCCCCTGACAGACACTTGGACCCTCGAGCCCGGCGTCGAATGGCGGTCCATATCGGTTCATAATCCAGGCTTCCTGATCGGGACTGCGCTCGGCAGCGGCAATCTTGTGACTGGCACGCTGGCGACCTCTTATAAGATCAACGATTGGATCACCTTCGAGGGGCGCGGCATTTTCCAAGGCGCGAATGCCTACAACGCCTGGCAGAGCTTCTTCCAAGGCGGGTTCGAGGCGGCGCTCCGCGTCGAATTCGATCCGCCGAGCAATCTCTTGCCGCGCCGCTGGACGGTAATGCCCTATGCGCGTGTGCTGCGGTCGAATTTCGACGCGCCCGATCCTTTCGTCAATGTCTTGCTGAAGCGCAGCGATACGGATTGGCGCACCGTCGTCATCGTCGATATGCCGATCACGGTTTCCTTGGC
>JAATEW010000227.1 GCA_015655535.1 Hyphomicrobiales bacterium
CGGTCGAGGATTCCATGTCCATGGTGCATGCCTCGCGCGGCAAGCTTCCGCCGGTCTCCGAATATTTGCGCTCGGAGCCGGCGATCGTCGCGGGCATGGCCGCCGCGACGCTCCCGCAAAGCAAAGTCGCCTGGATGGATCTCGTCGAAGATTACGATCGCATCCGCGACATGATCGAGTCCATCTTTCCGGACTTCGAGGATTATAACGAACGCATCCGCAAGCCCGGCGGCTTCCGCCTGCCACTGCCGCCGGCGGAGCGCGTCTGGAAGACCGCGTCCGGCAAGGCCGAGTTCATTCCTTTTGAAGGCTTGAACGAAGATCCAGAGGTTTCGAACGGCGCTGTGCTGCGCCTGACGACGATCCGCAGCCACGATCAATATAATACGACGATCTATGGGCTCGACGATCGCTATCGCGGCGTATTCGGGCGGCGCGATGTCGTCTTCATGAACCAGGGCGATCTGACGGCGCGCGGCCTCAAACACGGCGATACGATCAATGTCGAAAGCGCTTTGCCCTCGGGTGAAACATTGCGTCTCGATGGCTTCGTCGCCATTGCCTATGACATCGCCCAAGGCTCCGTGGCCGCCTATTATCCCGAGGCCAATGGCCTCGTGCCGCTCTCCTGTCACGACGCGCAAAGCGGCACGCCGTCCTATAAATCCGTGCCGGTGCGGATTACGCGGCAGGAGGAAGAGACCCCAATGGCCGGTTGACGCCTGCAAAAGGCCAGATAGACAAATTTTTACGCGATAGATTCGCAAGTTGCTCGCCCGGGCGCTTTCAGTTGCGTCCGGGCAAATCTTGTCTTTATGGAAGAGCGGTTAGCGCATGGTCTCTTCCGCGGCCGCGATCCAGGCGATCGCAGCCTCGGAGAAACCATTCACCCGCGTCCAGGCGCCGTTGCCGACGCCGTTCTGGTAGGACGCGACATTCACCATCGTGCCCTGCCCCTTCGGCTCAGGGACCGCGTCATGGCTCTGCTCGTCGGTGAAGACGATCAGGCGCGTGCCCTTCTCGTCGATCTCCGACACCGCCTTGCCGAGATAGGTCCCGCCATGCGGCTGGCTCGCCACGATCGCGTCGCGCAGCGCAAAGCCGCGCCGCGGCGGGACTTTCACCAGCGTGTTGGAGAAGGTGAAAATCTCCACCTTCTCGCAGACCTCGCGTGCCAGGATCGCAAGACCGCAGGCCGCCTCAAGCCTCGTCATCTCGGACTGGGCCGAAAGCGGGTAGATCATCGATCCCGACACATCGATCAAAAGCCTTGTGCAGCCGGCAAGCCGCGCATAGCCCTTGATTGACTTCAACATCGCGGATTCGAGTTCGGGCTCGAAATCCGACGCATAACGCGCCGCCGTGATGAAGCGGTAAGGCAAGATGCGATCGACACGCATGGTCTCTATCGCGCCGACGATCACCTCGCGCGGCACGTCCGCCTTTTGCATCAAGCGCAAGTTACGCAAGAGCGCCAGGCCGCCAAGCCGCTTCTCGGCGATCAGCCGCTCGAAGGTTTCGCGCTTGTTGCCGCCACCCGAGAGTGAGACTTCCCACGTATGGGGTGAAGGCAATGTGCCATCGACGAGCTGCTTCCAGACCGCTTCCTGCTCGGCATCCTTCGGCTTGGCATGGACCAGGAACAAAACGTCCTTGATCCGCACCGCGCCTTCGCGATCATATTTCGCGAGCTGATAGGCATCGAACTTCGTCAAAGCCTGCGCCAGGCCCTTCTTGATCTGCGCCGAGATCGGGTAACGCTTTCTCTGCTGCATTGGGCCGAGCGCATCGGCCCAATAGATCGCGAGAAGCTCGGTCATCTCATCCGGACGCTGGATCACCCGGGCAAGCGTGTCAGACACGAGAACCCGATGCGTTTCATGCCGCGCCATTTCGCGCAGCACGAGCAGCGGTGCATGGCGTAGCTTCATGGCCTCGCGCGCATTGATGGCGAGCGCGGCGACGCGATCCGGCGCGACCAGAGGCACGAGCGTCTTGATACGGCCGGCGATCGCCACGCCATCCTCATAGAACTGGTCCTCCCAAAGGAGGCAGTTCATGAGCGCACGCTTTAATTCGTCTTCCGGCGCAAACGCCTTGGCCTTCGCGCCTTCATGCGTGAAGACACGCAAAAGCTTGTTGATCTTACTCATCCATACCTCCTTTCTTCAGTCCAAGTTCAACTTTGCCGGGGAACAATCATCGTCTGAGACGGTGCTTTCGCACCCGTGGCGCGCGAGTAAACTCCGCCTCCCACGACCCGAAGAAACAGACGATTTCACCTGGCAAAGATACACGATCCGGGAATAAGCGATGCTGTGACGCCGGAATGCGCTCTCGCGCATTTCGGCTGGTGCTCGACCACGAGCTCAGGCTAAGCCTGCGGGATTCGAACCCGCCCTCCCGTTTCGCAGACGATGTAACAGACATCTTCACCACGGACCGTGATCCGGCACACCGCGGCTGAGACCGCGGCGAATAAATGGCGGGGAACAATCGAGACTGTACTGCCCTTTCGGGCTTCGCACGCTCTACCAACTGAGCTACGAACGGGCTTGCGCCCGCCCGGAAGGATTCGAACCTCCGACCACACGATTAGCGAAGTAACAGTTCTCTTCACCACCGCCTTGCCCGCCGCATCACTGCGGCGAACAAAGAGTCGCTGGGGAACAGACGATCTCGGCTTTCTGCAATCAATACGCAGAGTCTTTCTTTCGATAGATGCGCAACCCGCGACGCACCGGCCTTGCGGGGCCGATTCCACGGTACGATGATCGCAGGCGGGAGTCGAACCCGCGGTACCCATGCGAAGTATCCGAAATCTTCACCTCCAGCTTTCATGACACCGCAAGCAAGAGCCCATGCGATGCGGCGAAACCTCTCCGGAGGAACCAGCGAACTTCGATGGCCTTGCGGCCTTCGGTTCAAGCGAAGTAACGAAGTCCATCACCACCCGAAAAGGAGAGCCGCGGAACACGGCAAACCAAATTCAAAAACCAAACTTTTGATAACGATCACGTTCATTCCTTTGGACCTATACAATCCAAGCGGTCGTGATCTGATGCGAACCCTTCAAGGTTCGCCCTGCCATCGGTATCCGGCTCTCGCCTTCGTTCCCTCCGACAGGCCCCGCGCTTCTGGCGCACGCGTTTCCGCGCGAGCCCGGGATCCGGGTCTCCCGTTTCCGGCTTTCGCCGGACGACCGCCACGAGGCGATTTTGAAAATAAAAAACCCTCCGGAGCGGCGTGCTCGGGAGGGTCCGTTGGAACGGATTGTCTCGATTTCGACTATACGAAATCACCCTCATGAGCTGCGCGCAAACCATCGCACGGCGCTTTGCTAAGCGACCAGCTAATGGTGAATTCATATTGGCGGTTCATCGCAACACTCATGATCGAAACTGGGCTCATTCCCAGCAGGCGCGCTCTATACGCGCGGCGATTTTCAAAGTCAACAGCGTTTGAAGCAAAATCCGCAAAAGCCATGTTGCGTCTCGCAGCAGTTGCACTTGCATCGCCTGACTATGCGCCTGTCGATTTCATGCGCTCGCGGTGCCCAAGCGCCTTGAATGCATCGGACATCCGCTTCCCTCTTTAGGCATAGGTCTCCTTGAAAATTGAGGGCATATGCCGCTATCTATGCCGGGCCTGATCTTTCCACGGCACATGCTGTCCTATATAAACAACAGCATAACATAACAGACACGGGGAAACTCCTTATGACGGCTCAAAAATATAGGAAGGCGTGCTGGATTACGGCTGCCTTCATCGCAACCGGCATCATCATGTCGAACGCGTCGGCGCAATCTGCTCCAGACACAGTGACTGTGCCGGGTGCGCGCGCCTTTCCCGAAAGCATCACATCTACGTCGGATGGCACGCTCTATGTCGGCAGTCTCGCCAGCGGTGGTATCATGCGCGTTCCACCGGGTGCCACAGAGGCGCAGGCCTGGATCGCGCCCGGCGCCTTCGGCACGCGCTCGACCTTCGGCCTGCTCGCGGATGAAAAGACCGGCACGCTTTGGGTCTGCTCGAACGACGCATCCGCGATAGGCGTTGCGGGGCCGGGAGATGTCAAAGGCAGCTTCCTGAAGGGTTTCGATCTCAAAACCGGAGAAGGCCGCGTCAGCGTCGCCTTCCCGGACGGACCGGCGCTCTGCAACGACATCGCCATGGGTGCCGACGGATCGGCCTATGTCACCAACAGCCTCGCACCGGAGATTCTACGCTTGCGGCCCGGAGCCGATAAATTCGAAGTCTGGCTGACAGATCCGCTCTTCACGCCGCCAGAGAAAGGCGCCGGCCTCGACGGCATCGCCTTTAGCTACGACGGCGCGCTTTATGTCGATACCTATAACAAGGCGCAATTCTTTCGCGTCGATGTCCATGACGGCGTGCCCGGCAAGGTGACGGAACTCAAGCCGTCTCGCCGGCTGGTCCTCGCCGATGCCCTGCGTCCTTTGAGCGACGGCACGCTCCTGCTGATCGAAGGCGGCGGCAGCCTCGATCATGTCACGATCGATGGCGACACGCCGAAGATCGAAACGCTCAAAGACGGGCTTTTGACACCAACCGGCACGACCGTCTCCGGCGCAAAGGCCTGGATCGCCGAAGGCCAGCTCCCGGTGCTCTTTGACGCAGAGAAGAAAGGCGACGGCGCGAAGCTGCCCTTCCGTCTCTATGCCGTGCCCTTGCCGAAGCCGTGACATGGCAAAGGCCGGAAAAGCCCATGCTTCCCGGCCTTCGCATAAAGCGACATGCGTTCGGGGCTCTCTCGGCGCCTCAACCCGCCTTCTTGAACTTCGCGGCTTCTTCGGAACCGCCTGTCGCGTCGCCGGCGCTATAGGAATGCGCGCCGGTTCCGGCGAGCTTGCCGCCCTCGACGATCAGATATTCGTCACGGATCGAACGTCCCTCGAAAAAGCACTCCAGAATTTCCCGCGTGCCCGCGGCGTAACGCGCTTGAGCTGAGAGCGAGGTCCCGGAGATATGCGGCGTCATGCCATGATGCGGCATGGTCCGCCAGGGATGATCCTTCGGCGCCGGCTGCGGGAACCAGACATCGCCCGCATAGCCCGCGAGCTGGCCGCTTTCGAGCGCGCGGACGACCGCATCGCGATCGCAGATTTTGCCGCGCGCCGTGTTCACGAGATAGGCGCCGCGTTTCATCTTCGATAGCAACGCGTTATTGAAGAGATGCTCGGTTTCAGGGTGCAGCGGCGCGTTGATCGTCACCACGTCGCAGACTTTCACCATGTCTTCGACATTCGGATGCCAGGTGAGATCGAGCTCTTTCTCGATGGCTTCCGGCAGACGATGACGATCATAATAATGCAGATGCATGTCGAAGGGTTTAAGGCGCCGCAGCACGGCGAGGCCGATCCGGCCCGCCGCCACCGTGCCGACATGCATGCCTTCGACATCGTAGGAGCGGCTGACGCAATCGGCGATGTTCCAGCCGCCCTTCACCACCCATTCGTAGGAAGGGATGTAATTGCGCACGAGGCCGAGGATCATCATGACGACGTGTTCGGCGACGCTGATCGAATTGCAAAAGGTGACTTCAGCCACCGTCATGCCGCGGTCGATCGCCGCCTGCAGATCCACATGATCGGAGCCTATGCCGGCTGTCAGCGCGAGCTTGAGGTTCTTCGCTTTGGCGATGCGTTCGGCCGTGAGATAGGCTGGCCAGAAGGGCTGCGAGATGACCACGTCCGCGTCCACAAGCTCGCGCTCGAAGACAGAATCGGGGCCGTCTTTGTCAGAGGTCACAACAAAGATGTGGCCTTGAGATTCGAGATATTTTCGAAGACCGAGTTCGCCTGAAACGCTGCCAAGCAAGGTGCCCGGCACGAAATCGATCGCTTTCGGCGTCGGCAAGGTCTGGCCGCCCGGATAATGATCTATTTTCGGAAGATCATCCCGCGCGTAGGATTTCGGATATCCATCGATTGGATCATCGTAGAGAACGCAAACGACTTTTGCCATTTTGATGTCTCCTTCGTTACACTCCCAAAATTCCTTCCTATTCCAGCAAGAGCTCAGCTTTGCCTGAGGCTTTTCTTGATTTTGTAGATCGTCTTTCTAACGACGCGTTAGCATGGTCTCGCCATGCTTTCTTTTGTGACGAACGGCAGGGTCAAAGCCACGTTGTGCTATATCGCGCCGTGCAAGACTGACGCGATTGCGCAACGAAATCCAATGAAAAGCTCGGATGAACCGATAAGCACTCTCGATCATGCCGCCCTCGACCATGTCACGATGGCGACACGCCAAAGATCGAAACCTTCAAGGAGAACCTCTTCACGCTGGCTGGCACAGCGCGGAACTGCCCTTCCGTCTCTAAGCCTTGCCCTTGCCGGAGGGGCCTTCGCATCCAAATGAAAGCCTGATGCGCCTTGCCGCCTCGGCTTCACCTTGAGATTCACAAGCGTGTGAGGCTGCGTTTCAAAACACTGCGCCGAACCGAACAGCATTGATGGAGCATGATCGCTCGACAGGATTGATTTAGGAGCTCAGCACATGAAAATTTTCAATACATCAACGATACTCGCCGCCGGCCTGCTTTCGGCAAGCCTTTTCGCAGCGGAAGCCCTCGCGCAAGCTACCAAGCCCGTTGAAGCAAAGAATGTCGTGCTCGTGCATGGATCATGGGCGGATGGCTCCAGTTGGAGCGAAGTCATCTCACGGCTTCAGGCGGCGGGCCTGCATGTCACCGCCGTGCAAAATCCTTTGACCTCGCTTGAGGCTTCCGTGGCCGAGACGAAACGCATATTGGCGTTGCAGGATGGACCGACTGTGTTGGCCGGGCATTCTTGGGCCGGCACGGTCGTCAGCGAAGCGGGAACGGATCCGAAGGTCACGGCGCTTGTCTTTGTCGCGGCGCGCGCGCCCGATGCAGGAGAGGATTTCGTCGCGACTTCCGCGAAGTTCCCGACCACGCCTGTGCGGGCGGGTGTGGTGAATAACAACGGTTTTACGACCGTTTCTGAAGAAGCTTTTCTTAAATATTTCGCCAATGGCGTCCCGCATGACAAAGCGGAAGTGCTCTATGCCGTGCAGCAGCCGACCGCCGCCACGCTCTTCGGCGAAAAGACGACAGCCGCCGCCTGGCACACGAAACCGAGCTTCTATGAAGTGTCGAAGAACGATCAGACGATTTCGCCGGACCTCGAACGCTTTCTGGCAAAGCGCATGAATGCGACGACGATCGAACTCGACTCAGGCCACCTCGCCCTCGTCTCGCATCCGAAAGAGATCGCCGATCTCATCCTTCAGGCCGCCGGGAAAAAATAAGCCGCGCGATCAATAACCGGGCGGCGCCATCTCCACGAAACGCCGCCTGAACCAATTGCTTAGCATCTCTTTCTCATAGACCAGCCGGTCGCTCGACGAGTTCACGGCCGGATAGGACATGTAATTCATGTCCGAGACCGTTTCACGCGCGCTCAAAATGGTCTTGCCATTTTGCAGCAGCGCATATTGAACCTCCATGCGCGGCGGCGTCGCCTCGGTCAGAATGCGAACCGAGCTGGTCCTGCCCTGCCGCAGCCAGCCGGCGCGGTCTATACTGAGCACCTCGATCTTCAGGACCTGTCCCGGTTTGAGGTAGCGCGCGCCAAGCGCCTCCAAAGTCTGCCGGTATTCGTTCAACGTTCCCAGGCGCAAGGCCGGCGGATCGGCGTCGAAACTATCGTAACCCGGATTGGCGAACGTCACCCTGACATCCGCCGCGGCGGGATGGGTGAGAGAAACCGCTGCCAGACTTGCGATAAATGCCATTGCCGCGCGCCGCATGAATGATCTCCTCGGAACCAATGCCTTCGATATATTATATCGGGCAGAAATTCGCGGCGGCAATGGGCAGCGCCATCTCATTCCAATATGAGAAATGATCACGTCCGCGATTTTGAATTGGTCGAATTCAAATCATGAAGGTGATCGATATTGCCGTCACAGCAATCCCAAGGATATGAGTTCGCGCCGCAAGGCGTCGGGCAAGTCCGCGCCCTTCGTCCATATGGCCATGTCCGGCGGCGCATCCTTCGGGTCGAGATAGCGCCAGCCTTGAAAGGCGCGATGCGCGCGGGGCTCGACGGCCACGAGCTCCTTGTCATAGACGAGCGCGCAATGCGCGATCCCGTCTTTCATCACGGGCCGGAATGCGAGCAATCTTTGCCGCGCGCTGACCCAACCCTTGATCACCCAATAGAGCGAGCCGCCGTCCAATATTTCCGCGGCGCGGCGCGGTGCATGACGGGTGATATGAATGAGTTCCTGCGCCTCGCCATCGCGTTTCTTTTCCTTGAGGCGCCTGCTCTGCCAGGCTGCGAGTTCGGACAAAGTCTCGATGCCGACGCAAAGCTTGATGAGATGAAGCGTCATGAGCGAACTTAAAGGGCCAATGCTTTGGCGGCCCCGATTTCGCCGCGCCGGACGGCTCCATAATAGGACCAGAGCAGATGCGCGGCGACACCGCGATGCGGGCGCCAGGCTTCCGCGCGAAGATAAAGCGCCTTTTGGCTCAACCGCGTC
Organism: Hyphomicrobiales bacterium; assembly: GCA_015655535.1. Lineage (GTDB taxonomy): Bacteria > Pseudomonadota > Alphaproteobacteria > Rhizobiales > Beijerinckiaceae > Methyloferula. The sequence continues at coordinate 8,536 of JAATEW010000227.1, forward strand.
TCGGCGCGATCTGCCAGACGCAGCGCCTCCTGCAAGGCAAGATCGCCGGCCGGAAAGAGATCGCCGCGGCCTTCACAAAACATCATATAGACCTCCGCCGTCCAACGGCCAATGCCTTTGATGGCCGTGAGCATGGCGACCGCCGCCTCATCGTCGAATGTTCGCAGCGCCTCGAAATCCAATTGCCCATCGGCATTGGCTTCCGCGATCGCACGGACATAAGCCGCCTTCTGCATCGACAGGCCGAAGGCTTTCAAGGCGTCGATATCGCGCTCCAGCACGTTTTGCGGCGTGACGGTGCCGAGGCCGGCCTCAAGTCGCGCCCAGATGGCAGCGGCGGAGGCGACCGAGACTTGCTGTTCGAGGACGAGCTTCACCAGGCCCGGAAAGCCCGCCGGTTTCGAGCGCCAGAGAAAGGCTGGCGTTGCTTCATGCGCAACCGCGAGCGCCGGGTCCAAAGCCGCGAGCGCCAAGCGCGCCGCGGCCATGTGCTTGGCAGATGGTCGCCTGATGTCCGCATGCGTCCGCTTGTTCATGCTCTATCCTTCAAGCGGCCAGCAGCCGAGCACATTATGGCGGCTCTCGCCAAAAGGGCTATGGATGAGGCGAACGTCCCGCACAGTCCAATGCACGGGTTCGATGAATGCGTCCGGCAACAGAATGTCCTCCCACGACAGGGTCAGATGCGGTCGTGCGATACGCGCGACCTGCCTGCCGCGTGGGTGCCCTTTCTTTAAGGTCAGGTGCATCGCGTCATAGAGTTCATCGAAGCCATATAGGCCGTCGTCGCCGGTGAGAACACACGGCCGCCAGCCGTCATTATGGTCGAAGCTCGTGATCGCGTTCAAGCCCAGCATGAAGGGAGCCATTTTCAGATGCGAGACGATGCCACGGACATCGTCGATGACGCGCGAAGGAATCGCGTCGTAACATCCGAGCCCGTAAAGCGAGACATGCAGACAGTCGCGCGTCACGCGCCGGCCTCGCAAGATGCCAGCTTCAAACAGGCTGTCCGTCAGGCGCACGATGCGGTCCGCCGCCTCCCGCGACGGATAAAGCGCGAAGAAAATATTATGCTTCCCCGCGTGGCCCGCCACAGCCGCCTCGGCATTACGCATGACAAGGACTCCACAAAGGACCGTGAGCACCGGGCTCAGGAAAGTCTATCATCCGCTAAGAACATATCAAGAACAAATATGCGGTGCCGCGTGGGCGTTTATCGCTTCAACCTTTCAGCCCGCGCGCATCACGGCGCGTAACGCGTGAAGACGAAATCATGGTCTTTCACATTGGCCTGATGGCAGGGAAAACACGTCTCGTGCTGCGCTTCGTCGGTCGGCTTGCCACCGATGAAGCGGCCGAAGCCCCAGCCGCCCGTCTCGGCATATTTTGCCGAGTCCTTGATCATGATCTGAACCGTCGTCGGCGCGCCTGGAACATAGGCCTGCATGGAGCCGAGCGCCGCGTCGTCGCCGAGAGACGACACTTGTTTCCAGGCCACCTTGGCGATGATCGCGCCTTCCGGCAAAGGCAGCGTCCCGTCTTGAAAGGCCTTCATCGCGACGGCATTTCCGAGGATGCCGCGCAGCTCGTCGAGATTCCCGGCCTCATGCGACACCGCAATCAAGGACCATTGCCGATAGCCTGCGGGAATCCTGACGCCGAAGATCGGCGAGGCCTCATCATCGGTGCCTCCGGCCGAGGATGAAATCGAGGCGATGGCGCAGACGGTTGTTGCGGTCGCTAAGGTGAAGAGTGACATCCGTTTCACGCCGCGCCCTTTCTGGTGAATGAACGTCTAAATGAACTTTGATTTGAATCTATTGGATCGCAGTCGATTTCAGTCCGAGTGGCCGCGATGGAAACGATCTCGCTGGCGCCGCTGCCCTGCCCGCCGCGAATTGCCCATATCAGTCGACCGAGCCCTTGCACCCTAGCGTGGATCTCAATCACCGTCGATGTCGGAATAGCTTCGCTAAAGCTCGGTGGTGTTTCTCGAGGCAAATAGGTCGAGATCACAATCATCACGAAACCGCGCGAGATAATGCGCCGCAATATTTCTGTGGACGATGCCGCCGCCGTCGATCACACAAGGTGATGGCGCACGAGGAAGGCTTCGATGGCCTCGTTCACCGGCGCCGGATTGGTCATGTTGACGGAATGACCGCCCTCGACCACCACCAACTCCGCGTTGGGAATAGAGGCCCGCATGGCTTGAGCCTTCGCAAGCGGAATTAGGATATCGGCATCACCATGGATGATCAGGGTCGGAACACGGATGGCCGATACCTTGCCGCCGATATCATCCCGACGGGCGAGCGCGTCCAAGGAGGCCAGGAGATTCGGAGCGGTCATGCTGCGCCATTTGTCTTTCCAGGCAGCGGCGCCGGGCCAGCCCGGCCCGAAGATGACATGCTCCAACGTCGCGGCGATCTCTTCCGGCAGATTCTTGGCAATCCAGGCGTCAAACATTTTACTATAGCCTTGGAGCGTCGCCGGATCATCCAGGCCAGTTTGCCGGCGATCAGGATTAGAGCGCGCACACGTTCCGGATGGACCAAGGCGCATCGCATTTCCACGAAGGCACCCTGAGAGACGCCGGCAAGAATGGCACTGCTGATACCAAGGAACGTAAGGAGAGCGGCGAGGTCATTGGCGGAATCATAATAGGAGAACGGCTGCAGCGTCTCGCCGGCGGTCTTCCCATGGCCGCGTTGATCCCAAACGATGCAGCGGTATTCATCGCGCAGCGCCGCTACCTGCGGCACGAACATGGTGCCATCCAACAGAATCCCGTGAGAGAAAATAATTGCCGGGCCGGCTCCGCCTGTGTCCTCATAGTAAAGCCGCTGACCGTTGACATTGGCAAAAGGCATCCCGTTCTCCCGATCAAGCAGTATGTGTCGGAGCGTGAATGCGATGCCGGCATGACGAAGCAGTTTCAGTCGGCAGGGATCATATTACAGCCGCAACAGAGAGCTTAGGTCCCTCATCCAATCCGCCAGCGAAGGCCCCTTGGGGCCCAACCGAGCCGCCGTGCATTGGTGGCGCCGACACGGTTGTTCGACGCCACGCCATGGGCCCATTGTGTCCGCTCGTTATTGCGATGCATCGGACACATAGCCAGTAACCTTTGTTTTTTCCTACGCTATGTCGCGGCGTGTTCCATGGCCCAAAAGCTGCGCCAGCCCGCCATTTGTGTCGATCAGCTTCACGGCCTTCTTGTCGAAGGACACGAAACACTCGGCGCCGAGCCATCGGCGAAGTCGCCGCCCAGCGCGAGCAGGGTCAGGCCTGCCGCGACTGCCGGGCGGTCTATCCAAGCTACGGCCGTTTGCGTCCTGCCCAGATGACGAAACCAAGCGCCGCGAGAATGGTGGATAGCGTGATGCCAGCGCTGATGATTCCCGCCGGCGTCGTGCGGGCGCTCCCCTCAAGCGAAATCTTGTCCCCGATGCGAAGATTGAAGGCCGCCTTCATCTCCTCGGGATGGGTCGGGCTTGCCTCCTGCTCCGAGGCCTCGGGATTGCCCTGCCGCGCCGGCGCCGTCACGCTCTCTTCCATGGCTGCTTCCTTCGATTGCCCGGGCACCCTCACGCGCCACGCTATTCTATCCGTTCGATGATATCCTGCGCATTTATAAAGCTCGGGTCATGCTTTGCCGGCGATCTCAATCTGGATCTCCTCATTGAAGACCCGGGTCGCATAGGTTTTGAGATCGCGGATGATCGGCGCGCCAAGCCCTTCGCCGGTCCTGACGTTGAAGCAGCCGCCATGCAGCGGGCATTCGATGACGTCTCCGTCCAAATAACCCTCGTTGAGCAGCGCGAAAGCATGCGTGCACACATTATCGGTCGCGAAATATGCGCCGCCAACATTATAGAGCGCGATGTCGAGATCCCCGACTTTGATGCCAGCCACCTTTCCCGGATCTAAACTGGCGACGGCTGCGATGGTCACCCAAGAGCTGCTTTCACCCGCCATAGACTGAACTCCCATTCGATAGTCCGGATTTTCATGGCCCCCTCCAAAAACCCGCCGTGTGGACACGGAACGGGGCTTTTGGAGGGGCCAAGCGATATACTTGTGACATTTCACTATTGCAGTCTATCTTTCGTCTGGGTAAGAGTCGGTTATAAAATGATTGATCTTGGCTTTGGGCTTTGGTGTCGCCACCGAAGGGCGCCGGCTGACCGAGACAAAGCGCTGGAATAGTCCCGATGGCAAAACAGTCCCAAAAGCAAAAACCGGGCGCAGCCCGCGGTGTGTTTTCAGCAGCGCTGGCGGCTGAACCGAGCGCGGAATCCATGCGCGATACCGCTTATGAGGATATAAAGCATCGCATCCTCACCTGTGAGTTCAAGCCCGGCACCTGCATCAACGAAGCCGCCGTCTCGACATTGATCGGCGTCGGCCGCACGCCGGTTCACCAGGCGTTGGATCGGCTCCGAATCGAAGGAATGATCGAAGTCATCCCTCGAAAAGGGGCCGTTGTCCGCCCGCTGGTTTTGCATGAAGTTCTGCAGATGGTCGAAGTGCGCCTTGTCAACGAAAGCTATTGCGCGCAATTGGCGGCGGAACGGGCCGGCGCCGCCGATATCAAGTCGCTGCAACAGATCGTAGGGCAAGCCCAGCAGGCGATCGCAGCGCGCGACGTCAAACTGATGATGACACTTGATCGGGATTTCCACTCGAGCCTCGCCAAAGCTGCCGGAAACAATGAACTGACCGACGTGCTTAAACGGCTCAATGAGCGCTCGCTCCGATTCTGGTTCATTTCCTTCACGGCGGAGCACCATTCCGAATTTCAGAACCAGCACGAGGCCATTCTCGAAGCCGTTCAGGCACGGGACTCGGCTGCGGCTGCGGCGGAAATGCGAAAGCATATCGAAGCCTTTCGACGCAGTGTGTCGCGTTACCATTCGTTTCTCGACCAACCGTCAGAGTCGGTCCACGCGTCCTGAGCTGAATCGCAGAGCCTGCCCTTTCGCGTCGTACAGACGACGCGACACTTGGTCCGCACTCTTGCGATGATCGATCGACGCGGGAGCCGTGTGCTCAATTTCTAGAGCGCCTGCGGTCCCTCCTCCGAAAATCGATCAGGTTAATACACAGCCGCGACGGCGGCCATGGCCGCGAGCCCCTGCCTTTTCATCGCCAGGCCCACCCCTTGCCTCGCCGGATCGTATCCGCTAAGGCATGTGTTGATACAGTAATATTTCACTGGTGTAGCAATGGGCTTCTCTAGGCGAGTGCAGGATCAATGCTGGGTTGACGAGGCGGCGGCGACGGTCAGCCGGCAGGTCTTCGTCGACGACGGCGTCTTCCAGCAGGAAATGGACCGGATCTTTTTCAGGACATGGGGCTTTCTTTGCCATGAGACTGAAATCGAAAATGCCGGGAATTTTGTCATCCGGCGGCTCGGCAGCGCCCAGGTCGTCGTAACGCGCGACGATCAAGGCACCGTCCATGCCGTGTTGAATAGCTGCCGGCACCGCGGCGCACAGATCTGCCGCAGCGATTCAGGCAATGCCCGCCATTTCGTCTGCCCTTATCACGGCTGGACCTACGACCGCACCGGCAAGCTGGTCACAACGACATTCGACCAGCATTTTCCGAACGGCTTCAAGCTTTCAGACTTGAGTCTGCCCAAGGTCCCGCGGCTCGAGCATCACAAGGGGCTGATTTTCGGCTGCTGGGATCCAGACGTCGCAAGCCTTGCGGATCACCTCGGCGAATTTGCCTGGTATCTCGACCCGTTCCTGGCGAGGTCGCCGCTTGGCATGGAGGTTCTGGCGCCGCCTCACCGCTGGCGTACCCGATGCAATTGGAAAGTCGGCGCACTTAATTTCGCAGGCGACAGCCAACATGTACTCACGACGCATGCCGGCCCGCTCACGCTTGATCCCGTGCGGGCGGCCCGCGCAGGCTTCGCAACCGCGGCCGAAAACAGCTTTCAAGTTTCGACGGACCAAGGACACGCCTGCACGCTGACATATCTGGCGCCCGGTCTTCCGGCAGAAGCCTACCAGACCCATCCCCCAGACCTTGAGCCCCTCTACACCGGCATCACGCCGGATCAAAGGGAGATGCTCAAAAACCTTCGGGTGATCGTCGGCACCGTCTTCCCGAACCTCTCGTTCATCGAAACGCAGGTCGGCCCCTCGGAAAAAGCAATCATCATGCGCCAATGGTCTCCGATCAGCGGCACTGAAATGGAGGTCTTGAGCTGGGTCCTTGCCGAGCGGGAAGCCTCACCGGATTACAAGAAAGAAGTTCTGAGGAAAGGCATTCATAATTTCGGCGCGGCCGGCGTCTTCGAACAAGACGACGTGGAATTATGGGCCTCTGCCACAGCCGCAAGCAATAATCCGATTGCCCTCCAATATCCGTACAGCTTCCACACGGCGCTGCCCTACCTTCAAAAGTTCGAAGCCAATGGCAAATGGCCCGGCCGCGTCTACAGGCCCGCGGACACGGAGGTCGCGCAATTCGAGTTCATGCGCCAGTGGAATCGCTGGATGCAGGCCCCGGCTTGAACGTCAAAACGAAGGATATTTCGATGACGATTCAATCAAGCGCCCGTCCCGTGGATACGCTGCTCTATATCGAGCTCCAGCGCTTTTTGTTCCGCGAAGCCAAGTTCCTCGACCGGCGCGACTATCAGAGCTGGTTGGCGCTCCTGACCGACGACGTGACATATCGTGTCCGCATCCGCTCGTTTCGCGACAGCGGCGCGGCGGAGACCGATTATGCCGTCGTCGATGACGGACCTGTCGAGTTGCGCAAGAGAGTGGCGCAGATCAGCAACGCGCGATTGTCGCGCGCCGAAAACCCGCCATCGCTCACACGCCGGCTTATCACCAACGTCGAAGCCTTCCATCAGGCGGACGAAGCGGACATTCTCGTCGAGTCGTCCCTGCTTGCCTTCCGCACCAGAAGCGGCATCCCGGAAGGCGGCTTCTATATCGGCAAACGCCATGACGTCCTTCGCCGGACGGGCGATGGTTTTCAGCTCGCGTGCCGGGATGTCCGTCTGGATCAGACAGTCCTACTCGAGGGCGCGCTGAGCATCCTGCTTTAGCCTGCGTCGAAGGAGCCTTTTCACGCGATGAACGGCGAACATACGGAAAAACCGGCGACTGGGCCCATCCGCCTCGGCATCGCGGGACTGGGACTTGCCGGCGCGTTCATGATCAGGGCGGCGCGACAACATCCACGATTTGTGCTGGCCGCAGGCATGGACCCGCTGGAACGGCCGCGCAAAGCCTTCTCCACGGCATTTGATGCGCCCGCCTACCAGGACTTCGACCGCTTATGCGAAGACGAAAATGTCGAGGCTATTTATATTTCATCGCCGCACCGCTTTCACGCGCATCAGACCATCACCGCCCTTGAGCAAGGCAAGCATGTTCTCGTCGAAAAACCTCTCGCCTTGACGGTCGAGGAATGCGATGCCGTCGTCGAAGCAGCCGAAAGGACGAAGCGTAAGGTCATCGTCGGGCACACTCACGCGTTCGATCCCAATGTCCGGGCCATGCGGCAATTGATCGAGACGCGCGATCTCGGCCGCGTCGTTATGATATTATCGTTCAATTATACCGATTACCTCTACCGTCCCCATGCTCAGGATGAATTTCGAAGCGAGACGGGCGGCGGGATTACGTTCAATCAAATCACGCACCAAGTCGAAGTCGTGCGGCTTCTGGCCGGTGCGCCCATCGTGAGCGTGAAAGGCAGCACAAATATTCTCGATCCCGCGAGGCCGGCGGATGGCTGCAGCATGGTTTACCTGCAGTTTGAGACCGGCACGACGGCATCGCTCATCTATAGCGGCTATGATTTCTTCGACAGCGACGAATTCCATTATTGGATCGCCGAAGGCGGCACCCTAAAGCAGGCAAACCACGGGATAACGCGGCATACCGCAATGACCCGGCCCTCGGAGGATTCCTCCCACCAGGATTTGGGATTTGGCGGAAGGGAACTTCCGACAGAACAACCCTTCATGCCGCACTTTGGCGTATCGATCGTGACCTGCGAACGCGGCGATCTGCGGCTTTCGCCAAAGGGCATCACGCTATATGGCGTCAACGGACGCGAGGATATCACGGTCGAGCGCGGCGAAGGACGGCCAGGACAGGGTGACGCGCTGGACGCTCTGTGGCGGACCGTGCGCGAAGGCGAGCCGACGCTTCACGACGCGCGTTGGGGCAAGGCAACAGTCGAGGCGCTTGTTGCCTTGCAAAAGTCCGCGAAAAGCGGACGCGAAGTCTTTCTTTCCGACATCGCGAGCCGTTAATCTCGGAAAAAGCTCGGAGCGATTGGCCACGGGCCTCTTTAATCCAGACTGCATCTCCCGCCCTCGTGAACGCCGAGGCAAGGCACCGTGCTTGACCGGCCGCGTCGCGGATGATTTAAGTTTTTGTGAAATATCAACGTAACTTCAGGTAATCCATGTCAAAGCTGCTTCCGCTCACGATCGCATGCGGAGAGTATGATCGAACGAGGCCCATCAAGGATGGACGGGTTCGCGTCGACGGGTGTGAAGTCACCTATCTCGCGTTGGAGCCCGAGGAGCTTTTTTTCCGAGCGTTCCGCTATGCCGATTTCGACGTCGCCGAACTCTCCTTCAACAGCTACCTGATGCAGACCTCGCGCGACCGATGCCCCTATGTCGCTATACCGGCATTCGTATCGCGTCATTTTCGGCATTCCTGCCTTTTCATCCGGACCGACAGGGATATCCGCACGCCTGCCGATCTCAAAGGCAAACTCGTCGGTCTTCCCGAATATCAGCAGACCGCGAACGTGTGGATGCGTGGAATTTTCAAGGAGGACTATGGCCTCGATCCCGCCGATATTCATTGGCGGACGGGCGGTCAGGAAGAACCCGGCCGTGACGAGCGGACGCCATTGGCCCTGCCCTCGGGCGTCGATTTGCAACCTATCCCTTCCGATAAGACCCTCAATAAAATGCTCACGGAAGGTGAGCTCGATGCCGTGTTCAGCGCGCGCGAGCTGTCATGCTTCGTCAAGGGCGTTCCCAATGTCGGCCTGATGTTTCCGAATTTCCGGGAGGTCGAGAGCGACTATTACCGCAGAACGAAAATCTTTCCGATCATGCATGTGATCGGCATTAAAAAGACCTTGGTCGAGAGTTTCCCCTGGCTTCCGGCGACGCTTTACAAGGCCTTCTGCCAGGCGAAAGAGATCGCCCTTCGCGATATGGCCGAGCAAGCCGTGGCACGGTTTACGCTCCCATGGCCGGAGGTCAATCTCCAGGATGCCAGAGACCTTATGGGCGCTAATTTTTGGCGCTATGGCATCGCCGAATCCGCGCATGAGATCGAGACCCTCGCCCGATATTCTTTCGAACAGGGTCTGGCCGCGAAGAAGCTCGATGCTCAAGAGATCTTCCATCCGTCGGTCTTCGAAATTTCGCGCACTTGAAATCCAAGTCCGGCCATCTCCATCCACCACAGACCGCAAGGGCTCCAGCCTATTCATGCTCACTCTTCATGCCGTCACCCAATGATCGAGCAAAAATTTAAACCCAAGACACGATCCTTCCTGGCCGAGGCCCAGGCCTTTTCCGCCGGCCAATCGACGCCGCGGCATTTTCTCGAGTATTCGTTGGAGATCGCGTCGGATATCGAAGCCGATCTTCACGCTTTCGTATTTTTGGATGCCGACGGCGCGAGACGGCAGGCCGATGCGTCCAGCAAAAGATGGCGGGAGGGCCGCCAGCTATCGCCGGTGGATGGTTTGCCGGTCGGTATCAAAGACGTCATCGAGACGATCGACATGCCCACGGGAATGGGCTCGCCCCTCTTCACCGATTGGCGTTCCGATCGGGACGCAGCCTGCGTCTATGCCTTGCGCGAAGCGGGGGCTGTGATCGTCGGCAAGACGGTGACGACGGAATTCGCGGCGACGGAGCCCGGTCCGACCCGCAATCCATGGGATCTGGAGAGAACACCCGGCGGATCGAGCAGCGGATCGGCAGCGGCCGTCGGCGCCGGAATTTTGAGCGCCGCCCTCGGCACGCAGGTCATCGGTTCGGTGATCCGTCCTGCCGGCTATTGCGGCTGCGTCGGCTTCAAACCGACGATCGGCGCATTGAACCGCGGCGGCAGCCACGATTACATGAGCCAAAGCTGCCTCGGCGTTATCGGAGCCAGCCTGGAAGATACGTGGCAGGTGGCGCATGAGATCGTTCAGCGTTGCGGCGGCGATCCGGGAGCCCCGGCGCTTGATGGGCCCGATCGTCTGCCTTCCCCGCTCCAGCCCGCCTCTTTGGCATTGATTGAAACAGCCGGTTGGGCGGACGCTTCAGAGGAAGCAAAATCGCGATTGGAGCAGCTTTTAGAAAGGCTGACGGGAGCTGGCGTTCGCATAAGACGGCGGACGTCGCTTTCCCTGTTGGACGAAGTCGAGCAGGCCATTATCGGATCTCTCCGACTGTCCCAAATCATCAATGCATGGGAATCGCGCTGGCCGCTTAATACCTATGCACAACGCGATAAAGAAAAGCTCAGCCAAGCAATGCAGCGGCGGCTGACCGAAGCGGAGGCCATGACTTTAACGGATTATAAGGCCGCGCTTGAAAAGCGGGCGCTCATCCGCATTCTTTATTCGCGTCTGGCGACCGACTGCGAGGCTTGTATCACCTTGTCGGCGCCAGGAGTCGCCCCGCGCGGGATCGCATCGACCGGAAATCCCGTATTCGCGGTCCCGGCTTCCATGCTTGGCGTTCCGGCCCTGTCTCTCCCACTCCTCGAAGAGCAAGGCATGCCGCTTGGCGTCCAGCTGATCGGGTTCGCGGGACAAGAGGCGAAGCTGATGTCGATCGCCGCCTGGCTGCGGGATCTCAATTGAGACGACGCTATGAGCTCATGCGACAGCGTGCATCGAAAGATGATGAACGAGATTGTCGCGGACAGCCTCGATATGGCGACGCATGGCTTGACCCGCGGCGGCCTTATCTCTCGCGCTGATCGCCTTAACGATCAGCGCATGTTCCTTCAAGATCGTATCCTGTATTGATGGAATGCGAACCGACGTCAGCCAAAAGCGAAGCGAGCGATCATGCAGGCTGCGGAGAATCTCAGCCAGGACGGGATTATCCGATGCATGGGCGATCACGAGATGGAACTCGCGGTCCAAATACATCATCCGTTCGAAATCAAGCCGCTTCGCAGCCTGTGCGAATAGGTCAAGAAGCTCGCGTAACGCGTCGATCGCTTCCGGCGCGGCCCTATTGGCAGCACGCTCGGCCGCGGCGGCTTCATTCAGGATCCTGACGTCGAGCGTCTGGAGAATCTCGTCCAAGCTCAACGGCTTAATGACGATCCCCTTACGCGGGATGACTTCGACGAAGGAATCGATCGCAAGCCGGTCCATCGCCTGATGCACCGGCGTTCGGCCAATGCCGAGTTGGAGCGAAAGAGTGGCCTCGTTGATATATTCGCCCGGCTTGAACACCCCTGTTACGATCAGATGCTTGATACGTTGATAGGCGAGGTCGCGCAGAGATTTTGGCGGCGGGCTGAGCGACCTGCCGATCATCGTTTCCAATAGCCGCGGGGAGTTCTTGTGTGTCCGATTGGCCGCAGATCCCATGGGGTGATCGAACTCCAGCGTGTGCCATCCCGGGCAGGATAGGGCATGTCTCAAAAGCGTCAGGTTAACCCAGCCGGAAACCCGAAGCTATGGGAACCGGCGCAGCCCTGCCTGCTTCGTCAAAAGCATTTTCCGTGCTCTCCATTGCCGGCGCCTTCCTATATCTCGCCGGGGCTCCGCTAACATCCGGGACAAATAATCATTGACGCCGCCGCATCTATTAATATTCTGAAATATCACCATCATGCCAATGATCCTGGCGGACATATCGCCTGATCGTTGGAGCCGGCGCGGGCCAACCGCTTTGGTTATACAGGAGTAGAATAGTGAGCCGCTCACCGAAGCTTATCGTCGTAGGCGCTGGTCCTGTCGGAATTATTGCCGCGTTGGCGGCGGCTCAAGCCGGATTCGATGTGCAGATTATCGAGGAATCCGAGACTATAGACACAAATCCCCGCGCGGCCACGACACATCCGTCAACACTCGAGATGATCGCGCGCGTCGGTCTTATCGACGCCTTCATGGCCGAAGGCCTGGTCGCTCGCGAGTTTCAATTTTGGGATCGGCCCAGCCGTTCGCTCATAGCGACCTTCGATCACGATCTGCTGCGCGACGAGACACCCTATCCGTTTGTCGTTCAGACAGAACAGCACAAGCTCGTGCGATTGGGTCTCGCGAAATTGCAGGCATCCGGTGTTGCCGTTCGCCTCGGGAGCCGTGTGACCGGCTGTTCGCAGAACGCGGATGGCGTCTGCGTGGATATCGAGACCGGCACGGAGAAGGAGGCTGTTACCGCGGATTGGGTCATCGCGGCCGACGGCGGCCGCAGCACGATACGCAAGGCATTTGGCATCGATTTCGAAGGATATACCTGGCCGGAACGATTTCTCGTCCTGACAATTCTCGACGACCTGAAAGGGCTGATGGGCTGTTGCTATCGAAA
>JAATEW010000368.1 GCA_015655535.1 Hyphomicrobiales bacterium
CCAACCCTCGGGTTCTTCCGTCAGTTCGAGATCCAATTCGGCCCAGCCATCCACGTCCAATTCCTCCACATCGCCGTCGAGATGCTGAATCTCGACCGTCTCTTTGTCTTCGTCCACCTTGAGTACCTGGAAAGTCTCTTCGTTTTCCAGATCCTCATACCATTGCCCGACGGTCGGTTCGTACTCTCTGCCCACGTAAGGTCGCCTCTGTTGATCGTTGCGTTTATGAACGCGGATATTAGGGGAGGCTGCTTGCCCAAGTAAATGGCAATATGAGCCCCCCATGACGATAGCTGATCGCAAGACTGCCGCCCGCCGCTTGACGGATGCTAAGCGCGTAATCGTTAAAGTGGGCTCTTCCTTGCTGGTGGACGGCGAAAAAGGCCGCCTCAACCGCCATTGGCTCGAGAGTCTCGTGGCCGACGTCGCCACCTTCCGAAAACGGGGTCAAGATGTCATCTTAGTGTCATCGGGCGCGATTGCGCTCGGGCGCCGGCACTTGAATCTGAACGCCGGGAAGTTGCGCCTGGAGGAGAGTCAAGCAGCCGCGGCGGTCGGTCAGATTCGCCTCGCGCATGCGTACAAAGAGCTGCTGGATGTGCACGAAATCACGGTCGCGCAGATCCTTTTGACGCTGGGCGATACCGAGCAACGGCGCCGCTACCTGAACGCGCGCGGTACGTTGAATACCCTGTTGTCGCTGGGGTCGGTGCCGGTCATCAATGAGAACGACACCGTGGCGACGGCCGAGATCCGTTACGGCGACAATGATCGGTTGGCGGCTCGCGTCGCGCAGATGGTGGGCGCGGACTGTCTGGTACTGCTGTCGGACATCGATGGCTTGTACACGGCCAACCCGCATGAGCATCCCGATGCCGAATTCATCTCCCGGGTACTGGAAATTTCTCCGGCGATCGAGGCCATGGCGGGAGGCGTGTCCAGCACGATGGGGTCGGGGGGCATGCAGACCAAGATTGCCGCCGCCAAGATCGCGGTGGCGGCGGGGTGTCACTTGTGCATTGCGAAGGGGGCATACCAGCATCCTTTGAAGCGCATCGAGGAGGGTGCGCGCTGCACCTGGTTCGTCCCGTCCTCGACCCCGCTCGCGACTCGCAAGCAGTGGATTGCGGGTACGCTGAAGCCGGCCGGCGCGATCACCGTGGATGAGGGTGCCGTGCGGGCTCTGGCGGGCGGCAAGAGCCTGTTGCCCGCGGGCGTGACCCGGGCGGTGGGGCGCTTTGACAGAGGTGATACGGTCAGTATCCTGGGGCCGGACGGAACCGAGGTGGCGCGCGGAATTTGTGCCTATTCCGACGGCGATGCCGCCAGAATCATCGGCCGCAAGTCCATTGAGATCGAAAAACTGCTAGGGTTCAGAGGTCGCGATGAGATCGTGCATCGGGACGATTTGGTGTTGTTGAAAACGGTGTGACCATCCGCATGACCTCAGAGTCTTTAGCCCAAGCATCGATTCGGCCCGCGCTGTCGGTGCCGGAACTCATGCGGGTCATCGGCCGCGAAGCGCGCGCCGCGGCTCGCGTGCTCAGCCTGGCCTCGGCCGAGCAGAAAAACCATGCCTTGAAGGCGGCGGCTGCGTCGCTGCGTGCGCATCGCCACAAGATCGTTGCCGCCAATGATCGGGACATGCGGGAAGCGTCGGCGCGGGGGCTGTCGCCGGCGCTGCTCGATCGGCTCAAGCTCGACGAGGCGCGCGTGGAGAGCATGGCGCGCGGTCTCGAGGACATCGAGCAGCTGGCCGATCCCATCGGGACCGTGTTGGCGGAATGGAAAAGGCCCAACGGCATGATGATCCAGCGTCTGCGCGTGCCGCTCGGCGTCATCGGCATCATTTACGAGAGCCGCCCGGCGGTGACGGCGGATGCCGGCGCGCTTTGCCTCAAGTCCGGAAATGTCGCGATTCTGCGCGGCGGATCGGAGAGCACTTTATCTTCCGCCGCGATCCATAGCTGCCTCGTTGAGGGATTGGCCGGTGCAGGCCTGCCGGAGACAAGCATTTTGCGCGTCCCGGTGAAAGACCGCGCCGCCGTCGGCGCCATGCTGTCGGGGCTGGACGGCAATCTCGACGTGATCGTGCCGCGCGGCGGCAAGAGCCTCGTCGCACGCGTCCAGGCCGATGCCCGGGTGCCCGTCTTCGCGCATCTCGAAGGGCTGGTGCATATTTTCGTTCATGCCGATGCCGATCTCGCCAAGGCCGAGACCATCGTGCTCAATTCCAAAATGCGGCGCACCGGCGTCTGCGGCGCGGCGGAGACTTTGCTCGTCGATCGCGCCTGCGCCGAGACGCATCTGGCGCCTTTGGTGAAAATGTTGATCGAAGCCGGCTGCGAAGTGCGCGGTGATGCGCAAACGCAAGAAGCCGATCCCCGCGTCGCGCCGGCGACGGAGGTCGATTGGCACACCGAATATCTCGATGCCGTTGTCAGTGTCGCCGTCGTCGATGGGGTGAATGGCGCGATCCATCATATCGAGACCTATGGCTCGCATCATACCGATTGCATCATCACCGAAAACAATTGGGCGGCGGAGCGCTTTCTCAACGAGGTCGATTCCGCCATCGTTTTGCACAATGCCTCGACGCAATTCGCCGACGGCGGCGAATTCGGCTTTGGTGCCGAGATCGGGATCGCGACGGGCCGGATGCACGCGCGGGGACCGATCGGCCTCGAACAGCTCACGACCTTCAAATATCGGGTTCACGGCACGGGGCAGATTCGTCCGTGACAGCATTCTCGTGACGAGTGTTGGGCCGGTCCGGCTGCCCCCTCATGCGCCGGGTCAGAAGATCGGCCTCTTCGGCGGCAGTTTCGATCCGCCGCATGACGGCCATCGCGCGGCAAGCCTCTTGGCCTTGAAGCGCTTGGGGCTCGACCGCGTCTGGTGGCTCGTCTCGCCCGGAAATCCGCTGAAGGATACGCGCCATCTTGCGCCGCTCGAAGAGCGTGTCGCGGCAGCACGCAAGCTCGCGCATCATCCGAAGATCGCGGTGAGCGATGTCGAGGCCAAGATCGGCACGCGCTATACTTATGATACGATCGCCTATCTCAAACGCCGCGCGGGTCTATGCCATTTCGTCTGGCTGATGGGGGCGGATAATTTCATCGGCTTTCATCGCTGGAAACGCTGGCGCGAGATCGCCGATCTCGTGCCGCTCGCGATCATCGATAGGCCGGGCTCGACCTTGAAGGCTGCGCATTCGCAAGCCGCGAAAGCTTTGGAAGGGTGCCGGCTGGAAGAAAGCGACGCGGCGCTTTTGCCTTTGGCGCCGCAGCCGGCCTTCGTGTTTTTGCACGGGCCGCGCTCGCCGCTGTCGTCGACGGCGTTGAGGGAAGGCGTGAAGTGAAGGCGGTGCCTGGGTCACAAGAACCTTGATCGTAGCATCATGCAGAGTGATCTTAACTCCTCGCCGCCCAGATCGCCCTATGGCCGTGGGTGACACCGAGCTGACGGCGGCGCCACATGGTCTCGTAGAGATCTTCGAGCGCGCGCGTATAGGCCAAGACATCGAAGAGCGGCGAGGTCAGGCGCGTGTGCAGGAGCCTCGCTTTCAATTTTGCTAGCCGTTCCGGCTCGTTTGCGAGCACCGAGGCGATGGCAAGATAATCTTTTTCGTCGGCGGCGATCAGTTCGGCCATGCCCACGGCATGCAGAAGGCTGCCTGCGACCCTCGACGGAAACGTATTTCCGGCGCAGGTGACGATCGGCACGCCGGCCCAAAGCGCGTCGCTCGCCGTCGTATGCGCACCATAGGGCGCCGTGTCGAGGACGAGATCGGCAAGCTGCAGACGGCCTAAATGCGCGCTCTGGCCCATGTCGGGCGCGAAGATCAGACGGTCCATCGCAATGCCGCGCGCGAAGGCCTCTTGCCGCAGATTGCCTTCGGCATTTTTTGCATGCAGTAGCCAGAGCACGCTGCTGGGCGTTTCTTCGAGCAATTGGCACCAGAGATCGAAGACCGGCGGCGTGATCTTATAGGCCTGATTGAAACAGCAGAAGACGAAGCCCGCCTCCGGCAGGCCAGAGGCTGCGCGCGACGGCTTCGGGCCGATCAAGCCCATGCGCCCATGCGGCTGATAGGAATGCGGCATGAAGGCGAAGGATTCGGAATAATCGCCGGCCGTCGCCATCGGCGTCACATAGGGATCGGTGATGATGTAATCGCAAATGTCGCCGCCGAGCGTGCCCGGATATCCGAGATAATTCACTTGAACCGGCGCCGGATGCAGCATCATGACATTGGTGCGCGCGCCCGCCGTATAGCCTTTGAGATCGATCAGAATATCGATGCCCGCGGTGTGGATCGCATGCGCCGCGGCGACATCGTCCAAAGCCGACACGTCATGAAAGCGGTGAAACGTGTCTTGCAGGCGGCGGCGCATCGCACGTCCGTCGTCGGCGCCGAAGGAAAAAGCATGCGGCTCGAACCGCGCGCGGTCATGCGCCTCGAACATTTCGATTAGCAGCATGGTGGTCGCATGATCGTGGAAATCGTTCGACAGATAAGCGATGCGGATCTTGTCGCGGTGCGCCAGATCGAAAGCAAAGGCGAGCGCGTCACGCCCGGCGAGGCTCGCCGCGTGGCGTTCCTGCATCCAAAGTTCCGAACAGGTGCGATGCTCGCCCGCGCTGATGCCCGGCACTGAAAGGAATACGAAAGGCGAAATCTGCCCGGCTCCGCCCTCGCTCAAGACGGCGCGCATCCGCGGCGCCTCAAGGGCGAATTCCGTCCATTCGCACATGGCGCGGCTGCGCTGCGTGGATTTCATCGCGGCAAGTGCCGGATAAAGCCGCGTTCAGAGCCGAAAATTGCGCGAAAGCGCACCAGAAACCGCCTCGCACGGGAGATGTGGCGTTGCTGCAACGATAACAGCAATTCTCGCGCCAGCGGTATGGCGGGATGCCGCAGCCATCATAATGCGTGCTTGTTTGGGCTCGTGGCGTTTGAAATTTTCAGCAATTCACGCTATGTTTCGTTCGTACCGGTTCGCATGACCGGCGCGTCAAGAGGATCGACACCCTGTTACCCACGACCTCACGTGAAGCTGCCCTGGTGGCGCTTCAACCGGGCCCTGGTCCGATTGGATCCGATGGCCTTTCCCTCGTGCAGGCGGTGCAAACGAGTCTCGACGATTCCAAAGCCGAAGACATCGTTTCTATCGATTTGCACGGCAAAACCTCCCTCGCCGACACCATGATTATCGCGACAGGCCGTTCCAACGTGCATGTGGCGGCGATCGCGGATCGCGTCGTCAAGGCTTTCAAAGCCGAAGCGTCGCAGGCGCCGCGCGTCGAAGGGTTGCCGCATGGCGACTGGGTACTGATCGATGGGGGCGACGTGATCGTCCACATCTTCCGCCCGGAAGTGCGGCAATTCTACAACCTTGAGAAGATGTGGGGCATGGACCGGCCGGGCGAACGCCTCGTCGGCTGATGCATGACCCCGAAAAGTTGGCTAGACTTTTCGGATGAGGTTATGCGTCGTAACCATGCCATCTAGGCCTTAAGCCTGATGCGTCTTCTGCTTGTAAGTGTCGGACGGCTGAAGGCTGGGCCGGAGCGCGATCTTGCTGCGCGCTATCTTGACCGCGCGGCGGCGGCCGGGCGGTCTCTTGGTTTCAGCGCCATCGACTCGCGCGAAATCGAGGAAAGCCGCGCCCGACGTCCGGAAGACCGCAAGGCCGAAGAGGCCAAGCTTTTGCGCGCGCAAATGCCGGCTTCAACCAAGATGATTCTCTTCGACGAACGCGGCAGCGCCTTGAGCAGCCCGGATTTCGCCGCGCTGCTCGGAAGCCTGCGCGATGAAGGTGCGCCTGCGATCGGCCTCGTGATCGGCGGCCCGGACGGATTGGCGCCGGAGCTGCGGGCAGAGGCCACGCGCTCCATCGCTTTCGGCGCCATGACGTGGCCGCATCAACTGGTGCGCATCATGGCTGGTGAGCAGATCTATCGCGCCATGACCATTCTCGCGGGCCACCCCTATCACCGGGAATAATCTGCCCCTTTCCCCGTGGGACTGATAATCTCGCCTTTCGACTCACATGGCGAAACGGATGAGCTTTTTCGGCACAGCATTAAGACGCGCACAGCTCGCGGTGCTGCCTTTGTGTCTGGCTTCAACGCTTATGGCCGATCCAGCCTTGCGCGGCACCGAGCAGCCCGGTGTTACGCCTGAATCCAATGCTCAAGACCAACGTTCGCAAAGCGCGCATTCCCAAGACGCGCCGGCAAAAGATCTCGGCGCGCGCCAGCTCGAACTCCACGGTCTCGAAGACACGCTTGGCGCCTCCGAAGAGCAGCGCCGGAAAATCGAGGCCGAGATCGAATCCATGCGCAACGATCGCGCGCGGCTTTCGGCGGCGCTTCTTGATACGACGCAAAAGGCCGCCGCCTACGAGCAGAAGATGAACGATGCCGAAGCCCGCATCGCGGCTTTGGCCGGCAGCGAGGATGCCATTCGCCGGTCCCTCGAAAGCCGACGCTCCGTTATAGCGGAAGTTCTGGCCTCGCTGCAGCGTATGGGGCGGCGCCCGCCGCCGGCTTTGCTGGTTGCACCGGAAGATATGCTGCAAGCGATTCGGACCTCGATGCTGCTCGGCTCGGTGCTGCCGGAAATGCGAGCCGAGACCGAGGCTCTGGCCTCGGACCTTTCAGATCTCGTCAAAACACGCGCGTCGATTGCAGCCGAACGCGAGGGCCTGGCGCAGGAAGCCGCCGGGCTGAAAGACGAACATGCGCGCCTCGCCGCTTTGATCGCCGCGCGGCAGGACGCCCTCGCCACAGCCGAGCAAACGCTTGGCGCCGAGCGCGACCGCGCCCAGGATCTCGCCAAGCAGGCGGCCAGTCTCAAAGATTTGATCGCCAAGATGGAAAGCGAAGATGCGGCGGAAGCGGCCCGGGCTGCCGACGAGGCGCGCAAAAGAACCGCCGAACTCGAACCCGGAAAACAAAAATTGGAGGGATCGCCCTTCAATGACCCGTCGCGCCTTACTCCTGCCATAGCTTTTGCTGATGCAAAAGGGATGCTTCCTCTCCCGGTCGCGGGCAATCCCATTAAGACTTTCGGTGCGCCGGACGGGTTCGGGGGGACGGAAAAGGGTCTCTTTTTAGGGACTCGCGCCCAAGCTGTCGTTGCTTCCCCTTGCGATGGTTGGATTGCCTATGCCGGTTCCTACCGGACTTATGGACAACTCTTGATAGTCAATGCGGGACAAGGTTATTATATTGTTCTTGCCGGCATGGATCGTATAAATGTCAATGTCGGGCAATTCATCTTGGCTGGAGAGCCTGTTGCGGTAATGGGTGACGGTTCGGCCAAGACGGCCGCCGCTATTGCGATTGGCGCGGCACAACCCATTCTCTATGTCGAGTTTCGGAAAGACGGGACGGCAATTGATCCGGGCCCATGGTGGGCTAAGCCGGATATTCAAAGGGTTCGCGGATGATGCGCAAGGTTTCACTTGTTGTGCTCGGTGCCGTCATGGGCGCGTCGATCGTCATGGTCGGAACGCAGACGAAGGTTTTTTCCGAAGGTTCGGCGCGGGCGGCTGCCTCGGACACGTATCGCAGTCTCAATCTGTTCGGCGATGTATTCGAAAAAATCCGCTCCGACTATGTCGAGAAGCCGGATGAGCAAAAGCTCGTCGAGGCGGCGATCAACGGCATGCTGTCGTCGCTCGATCCGCATTCGAGCTATATGGACTCGAAAAACTTCCGCGACATGCAGGTGCAGACGCGCGGCGAG
>JAATEW010000289.1 GCA_015655535.1 Hyphomicrobiales bacterium
AAGGCGCGCGCTTCGCATGCCGCGCAGGTGCAGAGCCGCGTGAAGAAACTGGAGAAGATCGAAAAGATCGAGCCGCCCAAACGCCGTCAGACTGTCTCATTCGAGTTTCAGCCGGCGCCGCGCTCCGGCGACGATGTCGTCAGTCTGAAGAACGTTCACAAGAGCTATGGCACCAAAAGCATTTACGAGGGACTGAACTTTGCGGTGCGCCGCAAGGAGCGCTGGTGCGTCATGGGCGTCAATGGCGCGGGCAAATCCACGCTCTTGAAACTGGTGACCGGCTTCACGCAGCCGGATGACGGTACCGTCTCTCTGGGCGGCAGCGTCAAGATGGGCTATTTCGCGCAGCACGCGATGGATTTGCTGGATGGCGAGCGCACCGTCTTTCAGTCGCTCGAAGATTCGTTCCCTCAGGCAGGGCGGGGCGCGCTGCTTACGCTCGCCGGCTGCTTCGGATTGTCCGGCAACGAGGTGGAGAAGAAATGCCGGGTGCTGTCCGGCGGCGAGAAGGCCCGGCTGGTCATGGCGAAGATGCTCTTCGACCCGCCGAATTTCCTCGTATTGGACGAGCCCACGAACCATCTCGACATGGCGACGAAGGAGATGTTGATCGCGGCTCTATCGCAATATGAAGGCACCATGCTATTCGTCTCGCACGATCGGCATTTCCTCGCCGCTCTGTCCAATCGTGTGCTCGAACTGACGCCAGACGGCATTCGCAATTACGGCGGCGGTTATACGGAATATGTCGCCCGCACAGGTCAAGAGGCGCCGGGCTTGCATAGCTGAGCCTGCAAAATCGCCGCGCCTGCCCTAATTCGTCAGCGAAGCTATATCTCCTTCGCTTCGCCACACTTCCAGGTTCATTCGCTCCCAGTGACACGCTCCTTCTTACGCACGGCCGTGGTTCTCGGCCTCATTACCGCTGTCGGTCCTTTTTCCATCGACATGTATTTGCCGGCGCTCCCGTCCATGGGGGAAAGCCTCAATGCGACCCCCGGCGCCGTGCAGATGAGCCTCATCGCCTCATTCGTGACGCTCGGCCTGTGCCAGCTTTTTTATGGTCCCTTGAGCGATATGATCGGGCGCAAGCCGCCGATCTATGCCGGACTGGTCATCTTCGCAGTTGGAAGCATTGGCTGCGCGCTCGCGCCGAATATCGGCGTGCTCATCGGTTTCAGGGTGATCCAGGCTTTCGGCGCCTGCGCCGGCATGGTGATCCCGCGCGCCATCGTGCGCGACATGCACACGGGCCATGATGCGACCAGGCTGATGTCGTTGCTCATGCTGGTCGTCAGCGTCTCTCCGATCCTGGCGCCGTTGACCGGCAGCTTCGTCATCGTGGCCTTCGGTTGGCGCGGCGTCTTTGTCATTCTGACTTTGGCGGCGGCGCTTGGTCTTCTTCTCGCGATCGCGGAACTCAAGGAAACGCATCAGCCGGAAAAACGCGCAGAGAGCTCGTGGCATGGCGCGTTCAAAGCCTATAAACGCTTGCTTGCAGATCCCGAGTTCATCGGCCTGACGCTCGTCGGCTCGCTCGGCGTCTCGGCTTTCTTCGTCTATCTCGGCGGCGCCGCCTATGTGCTCATCAATTATTACGGTCTGACCCCCCGAGGGTTCAGCCTCTGTTTCGCGCTCAATGCCGCTTCATTCTTCGGCTTCTGCCAGCTCACCGGTGTGCTCACACGCAGGTTCGGTCTTCCGCTGGTGATCCGGGTCTCAGTGATAGGATTTGCCGTCACGATGACCAGCCTCGCGGTTCTCATCGGCTTTGGCGCCGACAGCCTTCCGCTGATGATGGTGTTCTTGTTTGTCGGTTATGGATTTCTCGGTCTCGTCATCCCGACGACCGCGGTTCTTTCATTGGAGCATCATGGCGCGATCGCAGGCACGGCATCGGCGCTGATGGGATCGCTGCAAATGGTCGTCGGCGCCGCGATCATGGCCATTGCCGGCCTCTTCGCGAATGGCACGCCCGCGCCCATGCTGATCGGGATCGGCGCCTGCGCGGCGGCGTCTTTCGTGGTCGCTCAGTTCGCGCTACGGAAGAGTTCGGCTAGCTAGTAACGCCGGAGCCTATTCACATCTCTTTGAAGCCGTCTGCCGTGAGCTTGATCGTCCCATTCGGGCCGTCTTCGAACCATTTGTTCTCGTATCCGTAGATCAGCCCGCTCTTGATGTCCTCTTGGTTTAAAGAATTGTCCTTCACATAGGTCTGAAAGTTTTCAGCCCATAGGACTTCGCCGGATCTCTTGCGGAAGTGCTTATAAATCGTCAGCACCAGCTTGGCGTTCTCTATTGGCGTCGATGTTGAGGCCACGGCTTTGATCCTGGATTGGTGGCGCATCGGTTCATACGGATGGCCTCTTCTCCTGGCAGGTAAAGCATTTCCGCCGTGAAGGCAATGAACGTGGAGGCCTGCTAATATCCGATACCTTTGATCGAGTGACGGCAGTCCGGAGGTGACACAATGTTGCGCACGATAAATCCCGGCGTATTGGTGGTGCACTCCGCATATCCAGATCCGCCGTTCGACCTGATGCAAAATGGCGTTGCGACCGGTTTCGACATCGAACTCATGCGGAAGGTATGCGCCCGCCTAAGTCTCGAATTGCGGCCGGTCGCCTATGTGGGGGACAACTTCAACGATATTTTCAATGGCTTGATTGAAGGAAGCTGCGATGCTGTTATTTCCGGAACGACGATTACACCTGAGCGATCGGCGATTGTAAGGTTCTCGGAGCCTTATCTCATCTTCAATCAGGGCATCGCGATCAACAAACGGCACACGCCCAATGTTGCATCCGTGCGCGATTTGCGCGGCCTGACCGCAGGCATTCAATCGGGCAACACCTCCGATAGTGTTGCGCGTAAACTTCTCGCGCAGGGCGATATCGCCGACATACGCTACTACCCCTATCACGGTATCATGACGGCGCTCGACGATTTGGAGGCAGGGCGCATCGGTCTGATCATCAAGTTGTTTCCTGTGATCTCGTGGCTGATACAAGGGCGCCAGGACCTTGCGGTCGCAGTCCAGGAGCCGACACATGAGCGTCTCGGAATTGCATTCGCTCCAGCACATGCCGATCTATGCGACGCGGTCAATGCGGCTCTTCGAGACCTTCGTGCCAACGGAGAGTTTGCCCAGCTACAGGCAAATTGGCATGGCACCGAGGCAAGCTTGTGAGGTCTTATACGATGAATGCGTTCGGCGCTTCACAGGTTCGGACAAAGCTTCGCACGTACTCAAGGGGACGCTCAGGTGCCGAAGGCCGCGATCGTGCCGAGCGCCGGGTCGGACAGAGGGAAGAATAGCTTGTTGAAGACGAGCGCGCTCGACGCGCCGTAGATCAAAAAGTCATACCATTCGGTTGCCGTCCCGATGACGCTCGATATGATGACACGCCTGATTTCGCTCTTCTTGCCGGCCGGGATTCCGGCCGCTGGGGCTTCCGCAATGCTCATGATATCGCCCTCGGTTCGTAACCTGACGTTACCATAAGCAAAAAGGTTGCCGCGACGATTTTTACAAATGGCGTGCCCGTTGACGGTGGGACTCCGGCATGGGGCATTTGCAAGATCAAGCCATTCGTTTCCTATCAGCGTAATTTGGCTCCCGGCGCAGGCACGCTCATCCGGAGCGGAAAAGGCTTTAAATGGTCCGGCGATGATTTTGATCCCGGTCAGGGCGCATATTGCGCGATGCCCAGACCGAACGACCAGTTCTCGGGTTTCGCTTCTATGAGGTTGATGAAAACATCTTCCGGACGGAGCTTGAGCCTCGCGCTTAATCCATCCGCGATCGTCTTGTAGAGCGCGCGTTTCTGCTCGATCGTGCGGCCCTCGTTGAAGAATATCTGGATCATGATCAAATCGCTCGTGCGGCGGATGCCGAGATAATTCTCGTCGAAAATGAAATTTTCGGCGCTATGTTCGCTGATGATCTGGAAATGATCGTCCTTCGGAACGCCTGTCGCCGAAACCATGGCCTCGTAGACGATTTCGCCGGCGATCCTGCGGTACGTGTCATCCTTGCCTTTTTGAAGCTCGATCCGGACGATAGGCATGGGCACTCCCTTTTCAGAAAACATTTGCATATGCAATTGTTGAAAGTATTTGCACATGCTGATATGTGTCAAGTAACACTTCGAGGTGGCAGAGCCAATCTAAACGTATAAGGGGAGCAGGGTGCCGGAGAAGAATAGTCAACAGGGTCAGTGCAGTTGTACCGCCTTGCGCAAGGCGACACGGAAAGTGTCGCAGCTCTATGACGAAGCGCTTGCGCCTTGCGGATTGCGCACGACGCAGCGAGCCATTTTGAATCACATTAAACGTGCCGGAACCCCTGGCATGGGAGAGCTGGCCGAGGCTCTTGTCATGGATCGCGGCGCGCTCGCGCATAATCTCAAACCCTTGGAGCGCGATGGGCTTTTGCGCGTGAAGGTCGACCCGAACGACCGGCGCAACCGGATCGTCGGCTTGACCGACCTTGGCAAGACCAAATTGGCGGAGTCGGAAAAATATTGGATTCGCGCGCAGAAAAATTTCGAAAAGGCTTTCGGGACCACAAAGACTCTCTCATTGCGAAAAGCGCTCGCCTTCATCGTGTCCGAGGATTTCACTGAGGCGTTTGGGCACACAGCCTGAGATCCGTCAACTTGTCTTGAGGTGCAACATGCCCACTTATGTTTGTTTCAGTCTTGCCGACCGGTTTTCAGCCGATCAGAAGCACCGCATCGCCGAGAAGATCACGGCGGCGCATAGCGAGGAAATGAATGCGCCGCGCTATCTGGTTCAAGTCATGTTTCAATCGCTGCCCGCTGAGGAATGTTTCATCGGCGGCCAACTTGCGCCAACCGGGCAGATCTGGATCACGGGCGATGTGCGGGCGGGCCGCACAAGCGAGCAGAAGCAGAAATTAATGGACCGCATTGTCAAGGCGGTCGCTCAAATCGCTGATTGTCCGCTCGACAATCTCTGGATCTATCTCAACGAATTGCCGCCGGAAAATATGGTCGAGTTCGGCCATGTTCTGCCGGTGCCGGGCCGCGAAAACGAGTGGCTGAACGGACTTCCGAGCGCGTTGCGCGAGCGGTTGGCGGGGCTTGAGAGGGAATTGCCGGCGGGCGACGCCTGAGCGCTGTGCCTCCGGCGTAGCTTTCTTCTCACGCGATCGTTATTTCCCAACGCGGCATCGCATCTTTACTTGCATATGCAAGTAATGAACGTATTCGGGACAAAACGATGAGCGCGGTACAGTTTCTTGCAAGAAGATCCGTTCTCAAACTGGCGGCCGCCCTTGGCGGGTTCATAGGGCTGCGGGGCATGGTCAGCGCAGCCGCCGCGCAGGAAAGCCAGGAAACCGCGGCAGCGCTTCCAAAGGCTCCGGTTCAAACCAAGATGGAAGATATTCCCTTCGGGCTTGGAGCCAAGATCACGGTCGAGCGGCGCGACATGATCGTGCTCATCGGGATCAACCGGCCCTATAGTCACAACCGCCTCGATCCCGAGGCGTTCAGATCCTTGGCGAAAGCCTATTACGATTACAACCACGACCCATCCCTGCGCGCCGCGGTTCTCTTTGGACATGGCGAATATTTTTCGCGCGGGATCGATGTTGACGCGTTTCAAGCGCTCGTCACCGCCGATAAGCCGCGCATCGATGGCGATGGCGTGATTGATCCGCAAGCCCAGCGCCGGCCCAATCTCTCGAAACCGCTCATCGCCGCCGTCCATGGCGACTGCTGGAATATGGCGCATGAGCTCTTTCTCGTCGCAGACATAAGGGTCGCGGCGGCGAACACGGACTTCGGGCAAGACGAGACGACACATGGGCGTTTTCCCGGCGGCGGTTCGACCATTCGCTTCGTCCGCGAGGCGGGGTGGGGCAATGCGATGCGCTATATTTTGACCGGCGACCATTGGACGGCGCAGGAGGCGTTGCGCATGGGCACCGTTCAAGAGGTCGCCGCCGCGCCGGAACTGGCGCTCGCGCGTGCGATCGAGCTTGCAAACAAGGTCGCGGCCTGCGGGCCTCTCGGCATCGAGGCAAGCCTGGCTTCGGCGCATCTCGCGATCGACACGTCGGAGGCGGATGCGCTTTACAGACTGGGCGCGCAATATAGCGCGCTCTACCGGACCGAGGATTTTATCGAGGGCCGAAGAGCGGAGGCCGAGCACCGGGCCCCGGTCTTTCATGGGCGATAAGACGCCTTACTCCGCCGCGAGCCGCAGATTTTCGCGCACGTTTGCGCGGAGCTGGTCGATCGGCTCATATTTGCCGTCGCGTTTGCAATGCCAGAACGTCCAGCCATTGCATGCGGGCAGGCCTTGCGCCAGCGCGCCCACTTTATGGATGGAGCCGATGATGGCGCCAAGCGCCAGCGTGCCGTCGGCGCGCACAAGCGCGCTGTGGCGATGCTTGACGTCGACGAGCGTTTCGCCGGCGCGGATGAGGCCTGCCTCGACCAGCGCCGAAAAGGCGATGCGGGGCTCCGATCTTTTGCTCGGCGCCGCGGCCAAAACGTCCGCGGGCAGGGGCTCAGCCGAGGCGATGCGCGCGCGGGCCGCCTTGGCATAGGCTTCGTCGCGTTCGATGCCGACGAAGCTCCGCCCGAGTTTTTTGGCGACCGCACCCGTCGTGCCGGAGCCGAAGAAAGGATCGAGCACGACATCGCCAGGGTTCGATGCGCTGAGCAGCACGCGTTGCAAAAGCGCTTCGGGTTTTTGCGTCGGATGGGTCTTGCGGCCCGAGGCTTCTTTCAGGCGCTCGGCGCCGGTGCAGATCGGCAGGAACCAGTCGGAGCGTACCTGGCAATCGTCATTGCCGGCCTTCAGCGTCTCGTAATTGAACGTGTAATTTTTGGCTTCCGCGCTTTTCGAAGCCCAGATCATTGTTTCATGCGCATTGGTGAAACGGCGGCCGCGAAAATTCGGCATCGGATTGGCTTTGTGCCAGACGATATCGTTCAAGATCCAGAAGCCGAGATCCTGGAGAATCGTGCCGACACGAAAAATGTTATGATATGATCCGATGACGAAGATCGTCGCATTTTTCTTCATCACGCGGCGGGTGGCTTCGAGCCAAGCGCGGGTAAAATCGTCGTAATGCGAAAAGCTCGCGAACTTGTCCCAATCGTCGTCGACGGCATCGACGAGGCTTTGGTCCGGCCGCGACAGAGCGCCTTCGAGTTGAAGATTATAGGGTGGGTCCGCAAAGACGAGATCGACGGATTCGTCTGGAAGCTGATCGAGTTTCGCCAGGCAATCGCCGACGAGAATCTCGTTTTGCGGAAGCGCGTGACGCGCGCGCGCCCCGCGAAGCGGTAAGGAGAGGAGCGCCGCCGAAGTCTCAGGACGCGTGACCTTTAACTGAGACTTCGAGCCGGCCGCTCCGGCGCGCGCATTACGCATAAACAACACACCGGTTACGCAACTGACGGCGTCACATTGCCTAAGCCGGGTAAAAGCGGGTTTAAGGCGATTAAATGCGCATGTGTCTTTTTCGAACGTCTTGATTAAAAATTTCTATTTCCGATCAAGAGCGTCGCGCGCGACGGCTTCCGTTAAGGATAAGTAATCTTACGTCAGTACCGGGCAAAGGGCGAAAAGCTCATGCGATGAAACGGCGATGGCCCATGCAGCGCGATCGCGGCGCGATGCACCTTGGTCGCATATCCGAAATGCTGGCTGAAACCATATTGCGGATGATGCTGGCAGAGACGCCGCATCGCCCGGTCGCGCGTGACCTTGGCGACGATGGAAGCGGCGGCGATCGAGAGCGACGACCCGTCGCCGCCGATGATCGTTTCGCCCGCGCAGACGAGGCGCTCAGGCAGATCGTTGCCGTCGACGAGAACGTAAGATGGCGAGATGGAAAGCGCGGCAAGCGCCCGGCGCATGGCGCAGAGCGTCGCCTGGCGGATATTGATGCGATCGATTTCCGCCGCGCTCGAAAAGGCGACAGCGACCGCGATGGCGCGGCGCATGATCTCCTCGAAAAGCTGTTCACGCACATCGGGCGGCAGAAGCTTGGAGTCGTTCAGGCCCTTCGGCAGGTTGCGCGGGTCGAGAACGACGGCCGCCGCGGCAACGGGGCCTGCCAGAGGCCCGCGTCCGGCCTCGTCAATGCCGGCGATCGGCCATAGGCCTTTGGCCGCGAGCGATTTTTCGCGTCTGAAATGGGGCTTGGGCTGGGTTTGGGGGGTCGGCATGGCCAGATTCAGGAAAAACCAGCGGCGTTTTGATGTTTCTGGCGAGACCTGCCAAAAAGCCACGAAAGATTCTTAATAAGATTCGCGGATTTGGTTGAGGGCCGCAAGCAAAGCTTTTGGGAAAGCCGATTAAAACACGGTTTTCCACCGCGCGATGAGGCGGCATAGGCGGCCCGGATACGGAGACTATGATGGGCGAAGACGAAAAAGTCGTGACGGCCGAGCCTGAGGCCAGCGAAAAAACCGCGGGCCACGCGGTGATGATTTCCCCGATCAGTGAGCCCGAGCATCTGGATAAGGCGGACGGCGAGCGCAATGCCGTCTTCGTGAAACTCGTCCGGGAAGACGGCGACATTATCGGGCTCGTGGCCTATTCGATCTATAAGCAGAACAAGGTCGACTGGCTGAATGCGTTTCAAAAGACCCTGGGCCGCGGCCCGACCGACGCCGAACTCAATTCCTATATTATCGGCGAGAGCACGCCGCGCCGCTTGGGCATATACCGGCATCTTGCCGGCGCAACGCTCTCGGGCAATGGCCCCGACGCCGTGTCCGAGACCGCATGGCTCAGCAATTCGGCTTCTGCGCGGCAAGGCGACCAGCGCAAACGCGGCTGGGGCTGGATTCTTTCCTCGGTCTTGTCTTATGCGATCCTTGCCGCCGCGATTCTCATCGGCGTCTGGCTCGTTGCCCGCTACGGCCTGCCGGCGACGCGGTCCTGATATCAGGATGTGGACTCATAAGTTGGTGTAGTTTCCTGCTCAAACGTTGAGTGCGTCCTTCTCCATGTGGGAGAGGGCCGGCCATAGGGCGTTGCGAAGCGACGCCCGCCGCAAGCGACGGGCTATGGCCGGCCGGATGAGGGGTTACGAACTATCCGATTGAGATCGTAACCCCTCACCCGGCTGCTTCGCAAGCCACCCTCTCCACAGGGAGAGGGTTCGCCCAACGCATCATTTATGAGTTCATAATCTAGACCGAAGCGCTTAAAACAGACTCAATTGTTCCGCCCCGCGCTGCGGCGGAACAAAGAGGTCCGTGCGCAGCTTTTTCTTGTTGCGGGTGAGGCCGAGCTTTTCCGACGCCGCCTCGAAACGCCGGCCGATCATCCAGGCATAGGGCCCGGAACCGGTCATGCGCTTGCCCCAGGTCGAGTCATAGATCTTGCCGTCGCGCACGGAGCGCACCAGCGACAGAACATGGCGCAATTTATTGGGATAATGCGCCAGCAGCCATTCGCGGAAGAGATCGTGGAGTTCGAGCGGCAGGCGCAGCATTACATAGCCGGCCTCGCAGGCGCCCATCGCCTTGGCCCTTGTCAGGATCGTTTCGATTTCGGCATCGTTGATGGCCGGAATGATCGGCGCGACGAGCACCGCCGTCGGGATGCCGGCTTCCGACAATTGCCTGATCGCGTCGAGGCGCTTTTCGGGCGCCGCCGCGCGCGGCTCCATCTTGCGCGCGAGTAAGGGATCGAGCGTCGTCACCGACAGGGCGACTTTGACAAGACCTTGTTCGGCCATGGGCGCGAGCAGATCGAGATCGCGCAAAATCAGCGCCGATTTGGTGACGATCGCGACCGGGTGTTTGGTCCGATGCAGGACTGCCAAAACCCCGCGCATAACCCTTTGTTCGCGCTCGATCGGCTGATAGGGGTCCGTATTGGTACCGATCGCGATCACTTTCGGCTGATAACGCGGCGCCGATAATTCGCGTTCGAGCAGGCTCGCGGCGCCGGCCTTGCTGAAGAGCTTGGTCTCGAAATCGAGACCGGGCGAGAGCCCCATATAGGCATGGGTCGGCCGCGCGAAACAATAAATGCAGCCATGTTCGCAGCCACGATAGGGATTGATCGAGCGGTCGAAGGAAATATCGGGCGAGTCGTTTTTCGTGATGATATGGCGCGGCCGTTCGATCGTGATTTCGGTCTTGAGCGGCGGCAGTTCCTCCGTAAGATCCCAGCCGTCATCCTCCGGCTGGCGCGCCAAAGGCTCGAACCGGCCGCTCGAATTGCTGAGCGCACCGCGCCCGCGCCGCCGCGAATCGGCGCGATTTTCGCGCTCGGCCGCGGTCTGTTCGCCGGATGCGGGGATTGTGCTCCGGCTTGCTGCTTGAGCCTGACTGGACGCCATTGATCTATCCTTTCCAGCCTTAAAAAGGCCGGCAACATAACGGGACATATATAGAACAAAATAGGAACTGTCAAATTTAATCCTGTGGAAAACGGGAATTATTTGTCACGATCAAGCTCTGTTTGGTGAGTCGGCGATGGCCTCAGCAATTGTTTTTCTGAGTGGGAAAGAGGCTGGAGACGGTCGGCCTGACCCGGCTTTGGCCTTCGCCCGCAGCCTTGGCGCCCTCGTGCCGGCCGCCGTCGCCGGACTCATCCGCGATGTAACGATCGCGGGTTTGCCGGGGCAGGGGCTCGGCACGATCGCCGATCATGCCGGCCGCGGCTTTGTCGAGGCGGCGGCTGAGGGCGATTGGCTACGCGGCGCTCTGGATTTGGCCAAGGGCCCCGACTGTCTGCTGCTTTGTGCCGGTTATGTCCCAGGGCCCGGCTTCATCGAAGAGCTGCGCGACCTGAAGCATCTTTCAAGCGCGCGTGGCCTCTTCCGTGCGATGCCGGTGTCCTGGCACCAGCGGCTGGCGCCGAGGCTCGCCCCCGTCGCCGCGGCCATAGCGCCCCTGGACCTATGGCGCGCGCAACAGCCGCGGGATTTTCGGCACATGGCGCGGCGATTGAAAGCCAGGACGCTGCGCACCGTCATGCACTGGATCAGCTAAGCCTATTCGTCGTCCGCCGTCCGCGCGAACGTATTGCAGGAGTCGATCTGGCCCGACTTCAAACCGGTTTCCAGCCATTGCTGGCGTTGCGCCGCCGAGCCATGGGTGAAGGAATCGGGCACCGCATAGCCTTGCGCGGCTTTTTCGAGCCGGTCGTCGCCGATCGCCTGCGCGGTCGCGATCGCCTTCTCGACGTCGCCTGCCTGCAGCACATGATATTTGGCATTGGCATTATTGGCCCAGACGCCCGCGAGGCAATCGGCCATCAATTCGGTGCGCACCGAGATCGCATTCGCCTGCGTCTTGCTGCTGGCCCTCGCTTGCGCGGCCTGCACCTTCGACAAAAGCCCGAGCTGATCTTGAATGTGATGGCCGATCTCATGCGCGATCACGTAGGCATAGGCGAAATCGCCGCCGCCGCCGTATTTGGTCTTCATGTCGCGGAAGAAGGAGGTGTCGAGATAGACCTTCTGATCTTTCGGGCAATAGAAGGGACCCATCGCGGCTCTGGCGCCGCCGCAGGCCGAATCCGTCGCGCCGTTGAAGAGCACGAGTTTCGGCGGCACATATTGGATGCCCTTTTGCGCCGGCAGGACGTCCGACCAGACATCCTCGGTCTGGGCCAGAATGGCGGCGACGAATTGGCCGATCTGATCGCTGGGCGCGCCCGTTGTCCGCGAGGGCCGTGTGTTTTGGCTCGGCTGAATCTGGCTCTGCTGCACCGATCCCTGGCGCGCATTGTTCAGCATTTCAGCGCCGCCGATCAACAGTCTCGGATCGATGCCGAGCGCCCAGCCGATCAGGCCCAAGACCACGATGGCGCCGAGGCCGAGATGGCCCGTGCCGATCCCGGTACCACCGAGGCCGCCGCCACCGCCGTCGCCCGCATATTGTTCGTTGCGCCGGTCCTCGACATTGTCCGAGCGGCGAAAGTCTTCCCATTCCATGGCCGGCTCCAGGCTAGGTGCTGAAACCTCTCATTATAATATATAATATCGGAAAGCCTTTGTCGCCTCCGGCGCAAGATGCAGAAAGGGCACCGTCAGCCGGGCTTTGGAGCCTTCGTTTTACTGAAATCATTGCTAGCGCTTCCAAGTCAGTACGGACGAGGCGACGTAATTCCAAAGCGAGCCGACCACCGCGCCCATCGTGCCGGCCACCCACCATTCTCCGCCGCCTGCCAGGATCATCGAGCCGACCTGAACATTGGCGGCTCCGCCAAGGCTGCAGGAGAGGTAGAAGGTCAAAAGACCCTGCACCAGAGCCAGGCCGTGCAGGCGGCGGTCGCGATAGGTGAAGAGATTGTTGAGCAGAAAATTGAACGTCATCGCGCAGGAGACCGCGATGGTCTGGGCGGCCCAAAACGGCAATGCACTCGCCGTCATGAGGATCGCGAGTATGGCCAGATTCACGGCGAGGCCCAAAGCGCCGACGCCGAGAAACATCATCAGCCGCAATGGAACATATTTTCCGATCGTTTTGTCGGCGAGCAGCAAGGCATATTCGAAGGCGATCGCCGCATCGAGCTTGCTTTGGCCTGCGAGCCGTGGCCGGAATTGATAGGGTTCCTCGCGGACCAAAAGAGGCTTGGGTGCAGAGGCGACGATATCGAGCATGATCTTATAGCCGAGGCTCGAAAGGTTTGGCAGCGACGCCAAGAAAGCGTCGCGGCGAATGGCGAAGAACCCGCTCATCGGATCGCTGAGACGCACTTTCAGAAGCGTGGAAGCGAGCTGCGTCGCGAAACGGCTCATCTGCAATCTGGCGTGCTCCCAACCGCTGGTCGAGCCGCCAACGGCATAGCGCGTGCCGATGGCAATATCGGCGCCATCGTCGGTGACGGCTTTGAGCAGCCGCGGCAGAAGGCGCTCGTCATGTTGAAGGTCGGCATCGATCACCGCGAGCACAGGGGCCACGCTTGCGAGCATGCCTTCGACCACGGCTGTCGAAAGGCCGCGGCGGCCGACACGCTGGATCATCCGCACGCGTGGATCGACGAGGGCGATGGAGGTGAGGACCGAGACGGTTTCATCGGTCGATCCATCATCGACGAAGATGGCCTCCCAGGCGATGCCTTGCAGCGCGATCGCCAGGCGCTCGACCAGCGGTCCGACATTCTCGCCTTCGTTGAAAGTTGGCACAATGACCGCGAGTTGCAGCGATTGAGGTGCGAGAGCGACGAATTGGGCGGGGGCAAGCGCAAGCAAGGAGAAACTCCACGGAAGGAAGCCACTTTATGGACGAGCCCTTGACGGGGAATTAATCCGAACCCGCACTTTTGGGGTATCAGGCTGAAAAACGTGGAAGCGATTTTAGAAATAAATGTTAAAACAATGAGATAGAACAGAAACATCGATGACCTGCCGGGCTCCCGAAATCAGTGGGCTCTCTCCGGCGGCAGCAGGTCCTTGCGCGCGTAAAGCAGCTGCTGGCGCCCGGCAACCGCGTCGGGCAGCGTAGCAATGCGCTGGTAGTTGCTTGCGAGAGCTGCATCCAGCATCGCCGCGGCGATGGGATTGCGCGGATGAACAAGCGGCCTATCGGCAACGAAGATCGCGGAAGGCCGCGCCGCCAGCAAATCCGTCATGGCCTGTGTGGCATGTGTCGCCTCCGCTTCTGCGGCCTCGTTGAGGTGGCCAGGGAACACATAGCGCGTTGGCAGGCATGAATGGGTGAGCAGATAGACGATGGGCGGTCCATCGTTCACATAGATGCAGCCTTGCGCCGCATAGGGGCGTGCTGCTTCGACCATGGCCGAAACGCTCTGTTCGTCATGTTCTTTTGAACCGGTTGGAGGAAACCCTGTCGCCAGGATGCAGACGTAAGCAAAAAATGCGATGCCGGCAGGACCGCCGATCGATGTTTCCAGGAGCGGTGCGCAGATGATCATCGCCGGCACAAGCAGCGGCAGCGCATAATGGAAATAATAGCCGCCGATCGCGAAAAAATCGGCGATGGCGAAAGCAGTCCAGAGCAGCAAGAAAAACACGGGTGCGCCGCTCGTTCTACGGCGTATCAACAGGGGCAACGAAAACATCATCACCAGCAGAAGCGACGCGAGCCGCACGGCGCTATCTTTCAGAAAGACGAGATCCGAAAATCCGTCCGGTTCGTACTTTAGAAGGATCGACAGGAAATTGGCTTGCACGAATTCTTGGCCGTGCCCCATCGCGGTATAGACGGTGGCGGCCAAGAGCGTCGGGGCAAGCGCGGCTGCTATCCAAATCCCGGCATGCGCGAGCACGCTTGCATAGGAGGCGCCGTTGCGTCGCATAAGCACGATGAGCCAGAGGCCGAAGGCGCAACCGTCGATGGCGGCCGTATATTTCACCTGAATGGCGAGTCCGGCCCAGACCATGCTGAGCAGTGCATGTCTGCGAAAAGATTTCGCGTCGGGCGATTCATCGGCGCGCAAAACGTCCAGCGCGCCGAGCGCCAGAAACAGATTGTAAAAGACCGCCGATTGGCCGCCGTCGCCGCGCAGCACCGGCAGATAAAGCAGATAGGCGATGCCTGCGAGCCAGGCGCCGCGCAGACTGGCAAAGCGCTGCGCGATCAGAACGATGACGAATGCCGTCATGGTTGCAAAGAGCGTGGCCCCGATTTGATAGGCGACGATCCCGTCCGCACTCAGAGGCCGCAAGGCGGCGTAGATCAGGAACAGAAGGATGGGCTTGCGATCCCAAATATCGACATAGGGCAGATCCCCGTGCCACATGCGATCGGCGACGAGCAGGTAGAACTGTTCATCCGTTTCGATGGCGGGATCGCCGAAGAGACCAGCGCGCGTCGCAAGTGCCACCGCCAGCAGGGTCAGGATGATCCACACCGTCACATGTACCGGACGGTCGATCGTGCTTTTCATGGGCGCGAAAGAGGTTGCCATCTATTCGGCATGGTCTTGCTGTGACGAAAGCAGATCCTTGCGCGCGTAGAGGCCCTGCCAGTGCCCTGGAATGACGTCTGGCACGGTCGCGACACGCTTGTAATCGCGGGTGATGGCGTCTTCCAGCATGGTGCCTGTCGGGGTCTGCGGTGCCGGGGGCCTGTCGACGACGAAGATCGCCGAAGGCCGCGATGCGATGAGATCCGCCATGGAGCTTATGGCATGTGTCGCGCCTGCTTCGGAAGGCTCTGCGAGATGCGCCGGAAAAGCATAGCGCGTCGGCAAGCAGGATCGTGTCAGCGTATAGATGATCACCGGCCCGTCATGCATGTAGATGCAGCCCTGAGCCGCATAGGGCCGCGCGGCCGCGACCATGGCCGCGACGCCTTTTTCATGGGCTTGCCGCGTGGCGGTAGAGAAAAAATCCATCGCCAGCAGCTCCGCCCATCCAAACACGGCCATCCCAGCGACGCCGCCGATCGGCGTTTCGAGTAGCGGCGCGCATATGACCATCATCGGCAAGGTCAAAGGCAGAGCATAATGATCGAAATAATTGCCGATCGCGAAGAAGTCGACAACGGCGAAAACGGTCCAGAGCAGCAGGAAGCCGACAGGCGTGCCGGCCGCCCGGCGGCGCATCAATAAAGCAAGCGAGAAGAGTGCGACGAAGAGGAGGGGTGCGAGTTTCATCCCGCTCAACCACAGCACGTCGGCGGCCGGGAAATCCTCCGGCTGGTGCCTTTGAAAGGCCGACAAGAAATTGGCTTGCACGAATTCTTGGCCGTGTCCCATTAAAACGTAAACGCTCGCGGCCAGCAGCGTGGGCGCAAGCGCGACCATGATCCAAACTGTGGCGTGAGCCGCGACGCTCGCGATCGAGGCGCCGTTGCGTCGCATAAGCACGATGAGCCAGAGGCCGAAGGCGCAACCGTCGATGGCGGCCGTATATTTTACCTGGATGGCGAGCCCCGCCCATAACATGCTGCATAGAGCGTGTTTGCGAAAGCCCCTTGCATCGGGCGATTCACCAGCGCGCAAAACTTCGAGAGCGCCGAGCGCCAAAAACAGATTGTAAAAGACGCTCGATTGGCCGCCGTCGCCGCGCAGCACCGGCAGATAAAGCAGATAGGCGATGCCTGCGAGCCAGGCGCCGCGCAGACTGGCAAAGCGCTGTGCGATCAGAACGATGACGAATGCGGTCGTAGTCGCAAAGAGCATCGCTTCGATCTGATAGGCAAGGATCCCGTCCGGGCTCAGAGGCCGTAGCGCTGCGTAGATCAAAAACAGTAGAATGGGCTTTCGATCCCAAATATCGACAAAAGGCAAGGCCCCGTGCCACATGCGATCGGCGACGAGCAAGTAGAAATCTTCGTCGTAATAGAGAAAGGGCTCGCCGAAGTGCCCCGCTCGCGTCAAGAGTGCTGCCGCCAGCAGCGTCAGGACGATGCAGAGGTTCAGATAGGCCTTTCGATCCAAGTCATATTTCGGCGCGACCGAAATGCTCGCCATGATGAGCCCACTGAGCCGGATGAGCAAAAGTGTGAGCGGTTTTGCGACGCAATCAAATTTATGCAGATTGCGTAAACTTATCTGCCTATCCCGCTCTAAATTATTTGATCTATGAGCGGGTCGGGGGCAGTCTATCGGATCTGGGTTAACTGGCTGTAACGCCGCGCGCGGTCAGCCGAGCTTTGCCAGCTCTTTCGCGATCAGCCGCAAATCCTGCCAGGCGAGTTTTTTATCGGCTGGCGTGCGCAGAAGATAGGCCGGATGCAGCATGGCCATGGCCGGGATCGTACGGCCGTTGCTCACCTCATAGCTCATCCATTTGCCGCGCGCGCGCTTGATGCCTTCTGTGACGTTGAGCAGCGTCTGGGCCGAGGGCAGGCCGACGCAGACGAGCACTTTCGGATCGACCAACTCGATCGGGCGGCGCGTGAAGGGCAGGCAGGCCGCGGTCTCGACCGGAGTCGGCGTGCGTTTGCCGGGGGGCCGCCAGGGCACGACATTGGCGATATAGACCTTGGTGCGGTCGAGGCCGATCGCGGCCAGCATCTTGTCGAGCAATTGCCCGGCGCGCCCGACGAAGGGGCGCCCGATACGGTCCTCGTCGGCGCCGGGCGCCTCGCCGACGAACATGATATTGGCTTCCGGATTGCCGTCCGAAAAGACAAGCTGTGTCGCGGTGTTTTTGAGCGCGCAGCCTTGAAAGGCATCGAGGCGCGCGCGGAGCTCTTCGAGCGTTTGCGCGGAGGCGGCGGAGTCTCGCGCGGATTGGCTCAGCGCGTCGGCGGAAGCCATCTCGGGCTTGAGAGTCTGGGTTTCCGCGCGCGTCCGCGACAGGGTTCTGGGAGCGGACGTGGCAGCAGTCGCTGCGTTTCGGTTTAAGCTCCTCGCAGCGGGTGCATCTGATGCCGATGCTGCCGCCCGCGCGGGTTGAGCCGCCTGCGCTTCCGCGAAACGATCATGCGGCGCGTCGTCGACGGCCATATCGACGCCCATGTCCGCATACCAGCGCAACAGGTTCGCAAGGGCTTCGGGGGTGAGGGTGTCGGAGGAGGGCATGGCGTCACGTTATCTCAAGTATGCCGATGACGGAAGCACTGCACTGAGCCATGTGTAAACAAGACTGCCGCAACAGCGATTCAGGTCGGAAATCGGACGGTAAGAGACGCGGGAAAGCCGTGCCTTTAGTCGGCAATCGAGCGAATGACCCTTGCCGGGTTTCCTCCGACGAGCATATTCGGAGGAACGGTCTTGGTGACGACGGAGCCCGCCGCAACAACGGAGTTTTCGCCCACCGTCACGCCGCCGATGATCGTTGCGCCGGCTGCGATCCAAACGTTTCTTTCAATCACGACCGGCTTTGCGAGGACGAAGGCGCGCCGCTGAGACGGTTCGACGGGATGGCCTGAGGTGATGATGCTCCCGTTCGGCCCGATCATCACGTCGTCGGCAATGTCGAGGCCGCCTAGATCATAAAAAGTGCAGTTCTGATTTACGAAAACATTGCGCCCGACACTGATATCGACTCCGCCGGCTGTGTAGAATGGTGGGATCAATACAAAGCTGTCGTCCACCTTCTTGCCGATGAGATCGCTGAACAACGCCCGGACCTCATCCGCGTCATTGAACGTCAAACGGTTGAGATTGGCTGTGATCGCCATCGCTCGTTTGATGTTTGCCAACATGGCTGCCGATTCCGGCGTTCTCCTGGGAATTATCGTGGTGCGAACATCATTCGCCATTGGTTATGTCCTGAGCGCGGTCGAATGGCGTTCGCTGCATGACGGCCGCGCCGAGATTTGCTGAGTTGATTGCATCGCACGCAAAGCGTCAGATCCGGAGTTGCGCGGCAAGCTCTTCCAATTGCGTCAGACAAGTGCCCCACCCCTGAAAGAATCCCATTTCTTCGTGCTTTGTCCGATCCTGCGTGTTTTTATGGCGGACAATTGCGCGATAGCGTGTGCCGTCGGACGCCGGCTCCATCGTGATTTCCGCGGTCATGAAGGCCTCGGCGTTCGGCCGGAACCGTGGACCGAGACCATCGGTCCAGACCAAGCGCCGTTCCGGCTCCACAACAAGAATGCAGCCGGGTTTTTCCGGAAAAGCTTTCCCTTCCGGCGAACACATCACAATATTGAACGTGCCGCCTGGTACGAGTTCGATTGCAGCCTTTGCCACGCCGTAAGGCCGTGGCGCGAACCATTGCTTCAGCAAATCCGGTTCTGTCCATGCGCGCCAGAGCTGGGCCGGACTGGCCTTCACGGTGCGTTCAATGACGAGATCGAGTTCGTCATTCACGTCCATGTTTATCTTCCTTTTCAGCCAGTGTTTCGACGAAAGAATCCAACTGATTGAGGCGGGTCTCCCAAACACGGCGCTCCTGCTCGAGCCAGCCTTGCGCCGCTGTGAGCGCGTCGGGACGCAGTTCGCACATGCGCACGCGGCCAACCTTGCGGGACATGACGAGCTCGCTTTCTTCGAGCACGCGGACATGCTTCATGAAGCTGGGAAGAGCCATATGATGGCACTGCGCAAGGTCACCGATACTGGCCGGACCGTTGGCAAGCTGCGCAATGACGGCACGGCGGGTGCCATCCGATAAGGAATGAAAGACTCGATCAAGGTAAGCCATATAGCTAACTAATAATGACCTTTACCATCTGTCAAGATAATAATCTATTTGGCTAAGTATAGAAATGGTGAAACGGCACATGATCCGCGCACCAAAGCGCCGCCCAGAGGTGATGGCGGCTTTTAAGAATGCCGGTGTGCGACCCTCCTCCCGCGAGTGAGAGAAGAAACGTCCATTCGTACTTAAATGATTGTCTTCGGCAGCGCGCCATCACCGACTTATCGATGCGGGATGCGTCGGCTTAGATGATAATCGGCGATGCGAATTTCACTTGGATTTTACCGCGCTTCTAACGGAAGCCGCCGCGCCGATAGGCGTCCTGCTGCTGCTCCGGCCAGTGCGGAGTTCCGACCTATGGCCCTTATTCTGTCCATCGGACGGATAGATGATGATCGGGCTAAGCATCGTCGCATGGCCTGTTTCAGCGCCGCGCGCCGCGAATGCAGCCGTCGAGAAAGCGATCGAGACCGCAACCGTCAACAGAATCGATTTGCTGTGGCGCATGTCTCATTCCTTTCCTGCTTGGGTAGGAAAGTGAAGTAAGACTAATATCGTTCCCGCACTGGCTCGGTATCAATACGCACATGGTTTCACAACTGTGTGTCTCGCTTGCCTCGCGCGCGGTCAAGAGATGATTGGCTGGCTTATGAATGGGGTCTTCAGATAAATTGGAAGGCG
Source organism: Hyphomicrobiales bacterium (assembly GCA_015655535.1). Taxonomy (GTDB): domain Bacteria; phylum Pseudomonadota; class Alphaproteobacteria; order Rhizobiales; family Beijerinckiaceae; genus Methyloferula. The sequence goes on from JAATEW010000289.1 coordinate 19,706, forward strand.
CGAGTCTCACTCCGCCACAACCGGCTCGATCTCTGATGTGTCGATCTCCTGCTCGGCGTGCCAAAGGTCATAAGCGGCCTGCATGCGGAGCCAGAGACCGCCGCCATTGCCGAGCAAGGCTCCGATCTTGACGGCGACAGCCGGAGACACAGGCTTTTTCTCGGTCATGATGTCATGGAGCTGTTGCCGCGAGATATGTAGCCGCCGCGCAATCTCCAGCTTGGTGAGATCGACGTTCTCAAGCGTATCCCGCAAAAGAGCACCTGGATGTGAGGGGCAGCGATTGCGATTTCTGATGGCGGCGAACTCACGCATTGTCTATTCCTAGTGATATTGCCCGAAATCCACCCTAAACGCATCGCCATTCTCGAATTCGAATGTGATGCACCACGGTCCATTGACATGAACGCTGTAACGTTTCGGCTTTCCGCGAAGCGCATGAAAGTCAAATCCGGAAATATTGAGATCTTCCGGAAGAACCGCCTGATCAAGGGCGTCAAGCCTTATCAGAATGCGCTCGTGAAAACGCACATCGATCTTGGCTGATCTTTCCGTTGCCCAGAGATCGGAGAGCGCCCTGTTGCGAAACGTTTTGATCATGAGATCATGTATGCTATCAGCTTACATATGTCAACGAATTGTTTACTTATATCCGCGCCTCGACATAGCGTTTCAGCTCAGCAGGATCCGCACGCTCTCCTTGCGAAACGCATAGCACACCAGCGCTTCTTGTTTTGGGATTCGATGCTCTGAGGTTAGGCCCTATCTTAGCGTGATCGGAGGACCGTCATTGCGAGCGAAACGAAGCAATCCATGGCAACCGCTCAAACCTCGGCATGGATTGCTTCGTCATTCCGCTCCTCGCAATGACGTACCGTTGATTGAGCCGGCCCCTACGCCACCGATTGGCGCTTCGCGGTGTCCGCGATCTGCGCCATCTGCATGCGCAGCGCGAAAGTATCAGAGGCCAATGGCGGTTTTTCGGTTTCAGCCAAATCGGCCTCGCCGCAGATGAACTCGACGCCGAGGCTTTGGACGCGGCACCAGCGGATTCGCGCGGCCCAGACTTCGCTGATCGACGGAATGAAAACCATGATCTTGCCCGACAAAACCGGGACCGGCCTATAGGCGATGAGTTTCGCGCCCTCCGGCGTGAGGTCCGCGATGCGGTAGAGCAAAGCCGGATGCCCGTCGGCGTAGACGCGCGCTTCGACGATGCATTTTTGTCTTTCGGCCTTGCGTCTGCCTGTGATCGTCGAACCCATATCGGCACCTCCTGCCGGCACCAATTAACGGGCGAGTCTTAAGGAAGATTTGCGTGACGAGAGACCTTCCCGTGAAGCTCTCGAAAGGAAAAACATGAGTCCTTTCAGAGTTAAGAATATGCTGCGATCGTACATGAACCGGGCGCGGCGGACGGTGCCGGCGCGCTTTCAAAGCGGGCCGGCATTGCGTCAGCGCATCAGGCGATCTTTCTCACCCCTTGATGAAGGCAAGCAGATCCGCGTTGAGTTCGTCCTGGCGGATGATCGGCAGACCGTGCGGACCGCCCGGATAGATTTTCAACACCGCGCCTTTGACTATCTTCGCCGACATCGCGCCCGCTGCGCCGATCGGCACGATCTGATCGTCGTCGCCATGGATGATGAGCGTCGGCTTGTCGATCTTCTTCAAGTCCTCGGTATAATCGACCTCCGAAAATTCATGAATGCAATCGTACTGGCCTTTGAGGCCGCCCATCATGCCCTGCAGCCAGAAGGATTGGCGAATGCCTTCGGAGATTTTGGCGCCCGGCCTGTTATAGCCGAAGAAGGGCAAGGTGAGATCCATGTAGAATTGCGAGCGATTGTCGAACGTGCCTTTGCGGATGCCGTCGAAGACCTCGATCGGCAGACCGCCCGGATTGGCCGCCGTCTTCAGCATCAGCGGCGGTACGGCATCGACAAGCACAGCCTTGGCGACACGGCTCGTGCCGTGGCGGCCGATGAAATGCGCGACTTCACCGCCGCCGGTCGAATGGCCGACCAGAACGATGTCCTTGAGGTCGAGTGCCTCGACGACGGCCAAGAGATCGTCGGCATAGGTGTCCATATTATTGCCGTCCCAGGTCTGGTCGGAGCGGCCATGGCTGCGGCGGTCAT
>JAATEW010000402.1 GCA_015655535.1 Hyphomicrobiales bacterium
CGCGGCCATCGTCTCGCCGATCGCAGCCGGAATCATGATCGATATGACGGGCAATTGGTACCTGCCCTTCATCGTGACGATTCTCCTGATGGCACTCGGCATGGCCTCGGCCTTCCTGATGCATCCGGAAAGGCCGCTTGAGCAGAAAGAGCCGTCGGCCTCGCTCGCAGGCGGGACGCCGCTCGAAGCGGCACCGCTTTAGAGCCGCGGACTTTCAATTGCGTCATGGCCGGGCTTGACCCGGCCATCCAGGCGTCATCGAGAGTTGTGCTTGGATGCGCGGATCAAGTCCGTGCATGACGCGCTCAATGATTCCAGTTGAATATTCGTCGCTCCAGATCACGACGATTTTAGATTGACTCGATCCAAATTGCGAACGGATCGGAGTCTAAGGTCTCCAGCGACACGAGCGCGGCCTTGCCGTGATCATGCGGCCGGATTATGATTCGCCAACTCAAATGGTCGAGCTTGAAAACGATGGTGGATGAGGTGTTCGAGATGCGGCCCCAGGGGCGTATTGACAGCGCCACGGGCCCGGCCTTCGAGAAGGATGTGCTGGCGAAGATCGACGACGGCCAACGTTGTCTGCTGCTCGATTTCGGCGACCTTCAATATATCAGCAGCGCCGGTCTGCGCATTGTGCTGCTCGCCGCCAAAAAGATGAAGACGGCCGGCGGAAAACTGGCCCTTTGCTCGCTCAACCCGCAAATCGCCGAAGTCTTCGAGATCAGCGGCTTCGCCCGCATCCTCGACATCCATCCCTCGCGCGACGCGGCGCTGGCGACTCTGTCCGCCTAATCAAAAACGCGGCATCGGTGCGCTTTCCTGTGACAGCAACCAAGGGCGTCACTCAAGTGTCGTTATATTGTCATGTCTTGGGCCATACTCCCGCCCATGATGATGCACGCGGATGTATTCGCCTCGATCCTCGCCGGGCTCGGGCTTTTTTTCATCGGAATCAAGTCGATCGCCGCCAATTTGGGCCAATTGGCGGGGCGGAGTCTACGCCAATGGGTTGCGCGCTCGACCGGTAACTATGCGCTGAGCGCCTTGATCGGCACAGCCGCCGGTGCTTTGACCCAGAGCACCAATGCCATCACCGTCATCTTGATGAGCCTGGCGAAGGCGGACCTCATCACGCTGCAGCAAGCGGCGCCCATTCTGGTCTGGGCCAATGTCGGCACCGCCGCGCTCGTCTTGCTGGTCGCGATCGACATTCATCTGTTCGTTCTGGCGATCACTGCGATAGCCGGCTTTTGCTATTACCTCAATCTCGACCGCTCGCCGCGCTGGCGTCCGATCGTCGCCGCGATTTTCGCTATCAGCCTGTTGTTCCTCGGCCTCGAACTGATGCGCAACGGTGCCCATGCGCTGCGCGAGATCGACTGGGTTCGCGAGTCCTTGATGCTCGCCGCGCAATGGAGCGTCTCAGCCTTTCTCGTCGGCTGCGGGCTCGCGGTTTTGGCCCAATCCTCGGCGACCGTGACGGTGATCGTCATTGCCATGGCCTCGGCCCATTTGCTGACCCTGGAACAATCTATGATGACCGTCTTCGGCGCGAGCGTCGGATCGGGGATCAGCACCTATATGGTGGCCTCCTCCATGACCGGGGCGTCGCGCCAGCTCGCCATCCTTCAAGTGATGGTCAAGATCCTCGGTATAGCGGCGCTCTTGCCTTTGTTCATCATCGAACGCGCGTTCGGCGTGCCCCTGCTCGCCCACGCCATTCGCTTCGTCACCAATGATCCGAGCAAGCAAGTGGCGCTGGTCTATCTGGCCTGCCAGGTCGCGGCGGTCGCGGTGCAGGGCGTCTTCAACAAGCCCTTGCTGCCGCTGCTGCGATGGCTGGCGCCGCCGTCAGCGGAAGAAGCCGTGTCGAAGCCACGTTATCTCTACGATCAGGCGCTGAGCGAACCGGAAACCGCGCTCGCGCTCGTCGATCGCGAGCAAGAGCGGGTGTTCGGTTTTCTACCACTACATCTTGGCGTCGCCGATCATCTCGACGCCGGCGAGGCCCGACCCGAGCGCGGCACGGTGCTTTCGGTGGCGACCACTTTGGACGAAATCATCGGCCGCTTTCTCAATGATTTGGCGGATACAGGCGCCAGCCGCGACGTGCTTGAGCTCATTGCCAACCGTCAGGCCGGCAACGACCTGCTGCAATCGATCCACGAGTCGCTGCATGGCCTCGGAGGCGCCCTTTCAACACCCTTCGAATCACCGGCGATGCAATCGCTCAGCACCAATCTGTCGGAAGGGCTCGCGGCGCTTCTGCTGGCGGCCGACGAGGCTGTGAAATCCGGCGATGCCGACGACCTTGTCATCTTGCGGCAGCTCACCGCCGACCGCGACAGCCTCGTGGACCAGCTCCGGCGCCGGGTTATCGCGGCGGACAAGATGCTTTCGGCGCGCGATCAGCAGACACTTTATACCATCACCAGCCAGTTCGAACTGGTCGTGTGGATGCTGCGCCGCTATGGTGCCCTCATGACCGTCGAGGCCGCGGCGCCGGAAGAAGCGCCCGCCGCGGGGTAAAGCATCGGACCGAAAAGTGCGCAGCGGTTTTCGGACCAATCCGATGCGGTTTTAAAGACTTAAAGGCACCGGTCCGACTCTATATGAACGTCCGCCGCTCTAAGGCTGCCCGGCTTTTATAGGTCTTAAGGATAATGTGCGTGCCTTGGCCAGCCGTCTGGCGGGCCCGGCCATCGGCCTCTATGATAAAGTCGCGCGAGGGAGGCCGGAATGATCTTTAATCGCTGGAAGATGGCGCCGAAAATCTATCTCGTCGTGGCGGCCTTGGCGCTGATCACTTTATTCGTCGGCGCCCTCGGCGTCGATGCGATGCGCACCTATAACGAAAAAGTTCATGAGATCGAGCGGGCCTCCAGCCGCACCGTTATCGGCGAAAAGATCAACGGGTTGATTTACGCCGCGGTGATGGACTCCCGCGGCATTTACATGGCGGCGACGCCGGCCGAATCGGAAAAATTCGCGCCCCTCGTCCTACAGAATTTGGAGCGCATCGGCCGCTTGATGAAAGATTGGACCGCACTGGACGAGCCTGAGGACAAGGCCGCCATGGACCGCGCCAATGCGGCGGTGGACCAGTTCATCAGGTTCCGGACCGAGCTGGTTCGTCTCTCGCGTCAAGCTACACTGCCGGAAGCGCGTGCCTATGGCGACAATGATGCCAATCGCATCAACCGCGCTAAATTGAACGAAGAAATCGACGCGCTTGCCGCGTCCAATAATGCCCGCATCACGCGTCTGAACCAGGAGCTCACCGCGTTCTATCAGACGCGGCTCGGGTTCCTGACCTTCATCGCCATTGCCGGCGCCATCGCGGGCGCTGTCCTCTCCATTCTCTTTGTCACGCGATTCATCACGCATCCGCTGACCGACATTACGAAAGCCTTGCAGAGCCTGGCGAGCGGTCATACGACCGGCGAGGTTCCGGTCGAGCGCGGCGACGAGATCGGCGATATCGCCAAGGTGATCCGCACCTTTCAGAAACAGGCCGTCGCTTCCGATGCCTTGACGGAGCGCGTGACCGAGGATGTCGGCCGGATCGCGCTTGCCGCGGGTCAGGCGAGCAGCGCCGTCAGCCAAGTGTCGGACGGCTCGAACGTCCAGCTCAACTCGCTCAAAAAGACATCGAGCGCCGTCAACCAGAGCACGCTTGCCATTTCCGACGTCGCCAAGAATACGCATCTTGCCAGCGAACACGCCGCCGCCACCGCAACTCTGGTGACGGATGGCATGTCGCGCATGTCCGACATGCTCAATGTCGTCAATGCGATCGCCGAGAGCAGCAGCAAGGTGCGCTACATCGCCGACGCGATTTCCCGCATCGCGAGCCAAACCAATATGCTGTCGTTGAACGCGGCGATCGAGGCTGCCCGCGCGGGCGACCACGGCAAGGGATTTGCCGTCGTCGCCGAGGAAGTGCGCAAGCTCGCCGAGAACTCGGCCTCGCTGGCGCAGGAGATTGCCGAGCTTGTCAGCCGCTCGACAGCGCAGGCTGGCGAGGGCGTCGCCATGGCGGGCGAAGTCAGCGATAAGATGCGGCGCATTTCCGAGACAGTGCGCCAGAGCGACAAGCTCGTCGGCTCCATCGCCACCGCTATGGCGGAGCAGCAGGCGGCCATCACGCAGATCAATGCGAGCCTCGACGAACTCACCCGGATCGGCCAATCGAATGCGACCGCGGCGGAGGAAATCACCGCGACCATGCTGGACTTGAGCAAGCTTGCGGAGCACTCTCGCGGCGAGTTCGATAAATTCAAGGAAATCTGGACTTAAACCCTTTCAAGCTAGAGGCCGATGGCGCATTCGATCGAAAACACGCTTGCGCTTCTGCAGGATGCGATGACCGCGCATCGGCAGGCCTTGGCGCGCGGGCCTTCCGCCGAATCAATCCAGCCTATCGCAGAGCCGCAAGATCGCCGCGCCCAACTGGTGCTGAAGCTTTTGACGGGCGTCGAAAGACGCGCGGGCATCGAAGTATCTCAGCCGGCCGCCGAAAAGCTTTTGCGGCTTTTGGCGTCGACCGACATCGTGGAGCTTGAAGCCTGGGTCGCCAGGCTCGACACCTTGCCCGCAAGCCATCCGGAATGGCTGTCGCTGATCGAAAGCCTGACCGTGCATGAGACCTATGTCATGCGCGACCCCGCGCAGCTCGCATTTTTCGCGGCGCAATTGCCGGCTTTGATCGCCGGGGCCGCCGCGTCGAAAACCTATCTTCTGCGCTTTTGGTCGGCCGGCTGCGCGACGGGCGAGGAAGCCTATACGATCGCCGCTTTGACGCTCGATGCCATGGTCGCGGCGGGCAATGCGGTTGCGGCGGAGACCGGCATTACCCTTGTCTCGCCATGGCGGATCGAGATCGTCGGTTCGGACATCTCGCAGCTCGCGCTCACGCAGGCGCGCGCCGGCATTTACGACACGGGCCCCTTGTCCTCGTTTCGCGACGAATCCGAACCCTTGCTGGGGCATTTCCCATTCGTAGCCGCCACGAGCATGAGCGGCATGGCCGTGCGCTGCGCCTCCCCCGATCTGAAAGCGGCCGTTTCCTTCGAACATTTCAATCTGATCGACGATCCCATGCCGGCAGATCCCTTCGATGCCGTGTTCTGTCGCAATGTTCTGATCTATTTCAGCACGCGCGCCCGCAAGCAGGCTCTGGAAACGCTCCGCCGCGCGGTGCGGCCCGGCGGTTATCTCCTGCTCGGGCCAACCGATACGCTGATCGAGGCCGAGGCTTTCGAGGCGCTGTGGGCGCCAGGTGCCGTCATTTACCGGCGGAGGCAGAATGCCTGAGGCGGACAATTTCAGCGGAGGCGGCGCTGCAAGAGACCTTCTGTTTTGGCAGAGCGGCCAATGCTGGGCCATTCCGGCGGAACGCGCCGTCAAAGTCATCCCGACACAACCTTTGACCCATTTGCCGTTTCTGCCGCCGGAGGTTTTGGGCGTCGTCGCCATCTCCGGCAAGGTCGTGCCCGTCCTCGATCTTCCCATGATGCTCGGCCTGCCGAAGCATGAATCCAATGATGCCGAATTGGTACTTGTCGCCATAGGTACCGAGACCTATGCGCTTCGCGTCGAACGCGTGTTGCAGATCGCAGCATCTGCCGATTACTGGCATGATGATCCCGTGCATCGCATCGATATCGATGATCTCGTCGAGCGTCATGTGCGTGGGAACGCCACTGCTCTCATGGGCTTTGCCGGTCTCGACGCGGCTCGAATCGAAACGGCGAACCGCAGCCCTGCCGCAAGCCCACCTGCCGCGCGACAGCAAACGACGATGCTCGGCGTGCGCGGCGCGGCGCTCGCCGTGGAGACTGCAAGTTCCTATGAGTTTTTGCCGCTCGATCTCGTGACCGAACTCAGCGAGAGCCTGCCCGTCGCCGCCGTGCCGGACCCTTCACCCGTCTTTGCCGGCGCGGCATTCTTTCGCGACAGGCTGTTGCCTGTCGTCTGTCTCGATGCGCTTCTCTCGCGCCCGCCCGCGGAGCCGCAAGCGCATAGTGTCTTTGTCGTCATTGAGGCCGATGGCCGCCATTGCGCGCTTGCCGTCAAATCCGTGATCGGTCTCGTGCCCAACGCGGAACCGGAGAGCCTCGTCGATCTGCGGCAACTCCTTAAGAACCTGCTGCCGGATGCGGATTCAGGCAGCACATCGGCAATGCCTACAGCCATGCAAACCCCGCCAGAAACCCAAGCGGAGACGCGCTATCTGCTGGTCGAATTGGCCGGGCAGATGTGTGCTTTCGCGCTAACGTCGGTCGCTCACATTCACGCCGGCTGCCGCGTGATTCCGGCGCCAGCCACGGCGGAAAGCGCTGCAATCGGGGTGACGGCGATCGGCGGCCGCGTTTTGCCGATGCTCGACATCGCAGCCCTGCTCAGCCTTGCAGCGACGCAAGCGACGCCGCAGTTCATCGAACTCGGATCGCAGCAAACTGGGCCTTTTATGGTCGCGGTCGACCGCATCGCTGGAATTGTCGCCATCGCGGATGACGCTCTGATCCCGCCTCCCGAAAGTGGCGCGATCCATGCCATGGTCCGGCAGAACACGGGCCTCGTGTGGATTTTGGATGCGTCCCTGATCGCAGAGCAGAGCGGATGGAGGCGCGATGCCGCCTGATCCGAAACATCGCAATCCGGCAGGCCAAATTCCCACCGGCCCTGCCACGCCCATTCGCGTGCTCGTCGTGGACGACCAAAGCTTCATGCGCATTGCGTTGCGGCAGATCCTCGAAGCCGAGGGCGACATTCGCGTCGTGGGCGAAGCGCGAAACGGCATCGAAGCCGTGGCTCTGGCCCGCGAGTTGAAGCCCGACGCGATCACGCTTGATGTTGAAATGCCCGAGATGGACGGGCTCGAGGCCTGCACGCGCATCATGAACGAAGTCGTACCGCGTCCGGCGATCATCATGGTGAGCGCGCATACGCAGCTTGGCGCGGAAGCGGCGGTCCAGGCCCTTCGCCTGGGCGCGGTCGATTTCGTTTCGAAATCGTCGGTCTTCGCAAAAACCGACCTCGCCCATATCGACTCCGAACTGCCGCCGAAGCTGCGCGCCTGGGCCAAGCGCCGGCCGGCCCTGCAATCCAATGCTCACGCAAAAGCGGCGGATCACGCCCGCTCATGGCATCCAGATCTCATCGTCATCGCCGCTTCGACCGGCGGCCCGCAGGCGCTCACAAAATTGCTCGCGGCACTGGGCCCGATCCGTCCGCCGATCGTCATCGCGCAGCATATGCCGGAATTTTTCACAGCGAGCCTCGCACAGGCGCTGACGCAGGATACGGGTTGCGATGTCCGCGAAGGCGCGCATCGCACCGCGCTGGCGCCCTATAGCGTCACGGTGGTTCCCGGCGCTCGCGACGGCGTCATCGCACCGGGCCGCCCGGGCTATGAGCTTCGCGTGATCAAGGTCGAGGCGAGCGTTCATCCATCGGCCGATGCGTTATTTGAATCGGCGGCGCTCGTCGCTTCGACTCCAATCGGCGTGGTGCTGACCGGCATGGGCGAAGACGGTGCGAAGGGTGCCGCCGCGTTGCGCCGCAAAGGCGTGCCTGTCCTTGTCCAAGACCCGGAGACCTGTATCGTCGGCGGCATGCCGCAGGCTGCCTTCACGGCGGCGCCCGGCTGCGAAATCCTGACGATCGAGCAGATCGCTGCAAGGCTCGCCGCATGGTCGCTGGCCGCCGATCTTGGAGCCAGCGCGACATGAGCTCGCAACTCGATGCCTTATGGGCCGAATTCGCCGCCGAGACGGAAGAGCATCTCGATTCGCTTGAGCGTCTCTTGTCGGACCAGCGCGGCGCCAATTGGACCCGCGACGAAATCGGAGCTTTGTTTCGCTATTTCCATTCGCTCAAAGGCACATTCCTCGCCATGGGCTTTTCCAATGTCGAGGCCGTCGCCCATCATTGCGAGGATATTCTGAGCCTCGTGCGCGAGGGACGCACGCCTCTCGACGGCGAACTTGCTACGCTGCTGCTGCGCGCCGTCGATCGCCTCAAAGGCATGCGCGAGGACGTGATCGCAGGTCAGAAGGATGCGGAGCCGGCCGCCGACATTCTGCGCGAACTTGAACGCCATTGCGGGCCGCAGAGCACCACCGCGAGCGAACCCGCGGCCGCGATCCCATCCGATATGCCGCTCAGCGACGATCCGGACATGCTCGCGATCTATAGCGAGCTTCTGGATCAACGGTTGCCATCCGTGGCGCGCGCGCTATCCGCGGATGCCAGCGCGCGCACCGGCGCCGCTGAAACGGCGGGCGAACTCGCCTATGGCGCCGAGATGATGGGATTCGACGCGCTCGCCGCGCAATTGCAGACCATTGGCGAAGCGGCCACGGGCGCCGGCGGCGAAGCCCGGCAAAATCTCATCGCGCATTTCGGCGAGCTTCGCGAACAGGTTCAGATCATCGAAGAGATCACCGGCATCCCCTCCGGCGCCATTTCGCTCGGCACGGCACTCGCCGCGCAATTGACGCCCGACTATGCGGATCGCCTCAATGCGCTCACCGCGGCCGTGTCGTGCGTCGATGAGGATGCCGCCGAGACCAGCTGCGTGGTGAATGCCGGCGAGGCGCTGCGCGCGGTCGCGACCTGCCTCGGCCTTGAGCGCGCCGCGCGGCTTCTCGTGCTCATCGAAGAACGGTTTCGCAGCGTCGATCCGCTTGATCCGGCGGCGCTGCCCGTCTTCCACGATCTTGCCCAGGATGCCATCGAAGTCTTGCGGCAGACCGCCGATGCGACGACGGATATCGCGCCGGATGTCGCCGATGCGCTGAACCGCCAATGGGAGGCAACCTTCCATGCGCCCACTGCGCCGACTCTCACCGAGACTTCCGCCGGCCGTTGGCTGCGAGCCGAGATGCTCGCAACGCTATCGGCCGAACAGGAAGCAAAGCTGGAGACGGCGTTGGCCGAAGGCCGTCACGCCTATCAAATCCTGCTCGATCTCGAAACGCATCCAGATATCGCGGGCGATCTCATCGCCTGGCTTTCATCTTCGGTCGAAGCGATCACAAGCCGGACGGTCTATCGCAACGGTGCCAATTGTTTCGAATTTCTGATCGTCTCCGAACATCAAGCCGATTGGATTGCCGCGCAGCTCGCGGCGCTCGATCCCGAGCAGGCCTGCCTGCGCGGCATCGAGCAAGGCGAGGCACAAGACTCAATCGCTTCGCCCGGCGTCTCGGCGGCAGGTCCGGCCACGATCGGCGCACCGCTGATCCGGGTCCATAGCGAGACTATCGATGAATTGATGGCGGAAGTCGGCGAAATGCGTACCGCCTTGGCGAGCCTCGCCGACCTCATCCAACATGGACGCGTCGCGACGGCACTGCGCGATGCGCGCCGTAACGGTCAGGATGCGAAACAGGACCAAGACGCGCGCGCGCATCTCGACGCGATGGGCTCCGATTTGCGCGATCTCAAAGAGCTCGAACATACGCTTGAGGCAGCGCACCGGCGAATCTGGAGCGCCGGTTTGCAGCTTCGCGTCATTCCGGTCGATGGCCTCTTCGGACGTCTCTCCCGCGCCGCCCGCGATCTCGCGCAAAAGCTCGGCAAGGATATCGATGTCGTGATCGAAGGCCGCGAAGTGCGGATCGATAAAAGCATGGTCGATCTTCTGATCGACCCGCTGATGCATATGGTGCGTAACGCCATCGATCACGGTGTCGAAGTGCCCGAGCGGCGCCGCATGGCGGCAAAGTCGGCGCGGGCAACGCTCTCGATCTCGGCCTCGGAACGCGGCAATAGCGTCGATATCATCATCGCGGATGATGGACGTGGCTTGGATCGCACCAAGATACTCGCGAAAGCGATCAGCCTCGGCATGATCGCGCCGCATCAGGCCGAGCAAATGGCGGATCGCGAGATCAATGCGCTGATCTTCCAGCCGGGCTTCTCCACCGCCGATGCCGTGACCGAGATTTCCGGGCGCGGCGTCGGGATGGATGTGGTGGCGGCGGCGCTCCAGCGGCTCGGCGGCGTCGTCGATGTCGAATCCTCGCTCGGAGCCGGGACGCGATTTACGTTGAAACTGCCTGTGTCGGCGGCTTTGCTTCGCGCTCTGCTGGTCGAGGTCGGCACGCAGATCTTCGCTTTGCCGGAACGTCAGATCGTGAGTTTGATGGAACGCGCGCGCGGCGAGATCGACGAGGTACAAGGCCGCCAGATCGCCATCTACCGAGGCACGGCGGTGCCGGTGCATCGTCTCGCGACGGCGTTAGGTTTCGACGAGGCCGAGCCCAAGCCAGATCTTACAAAGCCAGATCTCACGCATATTGCGATCGTGTCGACCGGCACGCGGATGCTGGGCCTTTCCGTCGATCGGGTCTTGCGATTCCAGGATCTATTCCTGAAGGAATTGCATCCGATGCTTGCCGCGGTGCCGATGATCGCAGGCGCATCAGTCTTGGGCGACGGGCGCCCGGTTCTGGTCCTCGACGCACGCGGGCTTGCCGGGCTCAATCCGGTAAACGATAGCGCCGTTTCGCCCGTTGCCGTCAAATCATGACGGGTGAACGCTATCTCCTTGGCCGCGCCGGGCATACGCATCTCGCGATCCCGACGCAGGTGATCGAGCACATCTGGCGGATGGATGATACAGCGCCGGTCGGTCCCGCGAACCGTATCGATCTGCGGCTCTTGCTCGACGGCTCCGATGCCGAACCCGGCGTCGCCATCGCCTTGGCGACGGACGGCGTCCTGATCGTCGATGCGGTCAATGGAATGGCGACCATCCCCGAAGCCGAGTTTTTCGCTTTGCCGCAAGTCTTCGGCTTCATCCGCACTATCTTCGACGCGGCCTGCCGCCGCGAAGTCGAAGGCGCGCATCCGTTGCGGCTGCGGCATCAGTTGAACCTGTCTGATATTCAGACCTTGGCCCCATTATAACGCAGCACCAAAAGCGTCACGTCATCGGCCATGGGCGCGAGCCCCATATAGGTGTCGACTTCGACGATGATCGTGCCGAGCAGCTCGGTCGGATGGGTTAGTGTCTGGCCATTGAAGAGCGCGACCAGCCGCTCCTCGCCGAACAAGGCGCCGTCGGCATTGGTCGCCTCGGTCACGCCGTCGCTGAAGCAGACAATGCTTTCGCCCGGCGCCAAACGGATCCGCTGCGTCTTGTAGCGCATCTCGTCCATGACGCCGAGCGCCATGCCGCCTGCGCCGATCAACGTGTCCACGCTGCCGTCGCCGCGCAAAACATAGGGCGGGTTGTGACCGGCATTGGCGTAGAGAACCTCGCCCGTCTCCGTATCGAGCACACCATAGAAGGCCGTGGTGAACATGATCGTCGGATTGTCGATGCAGAGCATGGCATTGACCGAGGTGAGGCAATCGCTTGGCTGATCCAGGCGTTGCGCCGCGGCGCGCAGGAGCGTGCGTGTCAGAGTGATGAAGATCGCAGCCGGCAGGCCCTTGCCCGCTGCGTCGGCGACGACGAAGCCGAGGCGGTTCGGCGCGAGCAGAAAGAAATCGTAAAGATCGCCGCCGACCTCTTTGGCCGTCACCATTCCGGCGTGCAGATCGAAATCGCTGCGGTCGGGAAAAGGCGGAAAATCCTGCGGCAGGCCCGCGAGCTGCAAATCGGTCGCAAAATCCCATTCGGCTTGCTCGGCCGCCGCCTTGTCGCGCGTGCGCAAAATATCGAGCGCCAGTTCGAGCTGGAAGGTACGCTCGCGCATGAGCGCGTCGCGTTGCGCCTCGCGCGCATGCAAAAGATCAGCAAGCGACGCCAAGCCATCGAGACCGCCGCCGGCCTTTTCGAAGGCGCGCAACGAAGCCCCGCTTTCGGCCCCATCGAGGAGCTTGGCTAGGCCTGTGCCGAGCTGGCGTATCTGGTCCGCGCTGTCCATGAGCCTGCCTGTGAAGGATTAGCTTTCCCGGCGCGCCTGCGCTTTATGCGCGATGGCGGCAAGGTCGAGCGGCGGCAGGCCGATAGAAGCACGAACCACTTTGAGGATTTCGTGCCCGCGCTTGGCTTTCAAATCGAGGCTGATGGCGCCGGACGGTTTGGCGATGACGTCGAAGGCGCCAAGCCGCCTGGCCTCAAGCGCGGCCGGAGAGCCGAGCTGCGCCACCGAGGAGAGGATCACGACCTTGGCCTTGCTCGTCAGCTTGAACCGTTTGAGCGCGCCGAGCCCGTCGAGGCGCGGCATTTCAATGTCGAGCAGGATGATGTCGGGCTTCAGTTCCTTTTCCTTTTCGACGGCCACCTGCCCGTCTTCCGCCTCGCCCACGACCTCAAGCTCGTCGTCCACCACGAGGATCTGCTTGATGATGTTGCGCATAAAGCCGGAATCATCGACGATCAGGACGCGGTGTGCCATGGATTTTGTCCCTATTTTGCCGGCTCACCCGGCACTTTCTTAACCATCTTGAAGTGATTTCGCCCCTCCGACCGGCGATAGTCCAGATGGTCCATCACGCTGCGGATGAAGTGAATGCCAAGCCCGCCGACGTCGCGTTCCTCCACCGGCAGGTCGAGATCCGGAGGCGCCGCCGAAAGAGGATCGAAAGCGATCCCATCGTCAATGATCTCCGCTTCGAGCCTATCCCCGTCAAGCCGAATCGAAGCCATGATCTTGTGCCGCGTGCCTTCAACGAATCCATAGGAAATGATATTCGTCAATAATTCGTCGAAGGCGAGTTTCATATGGAAGACAATGGCTTCCGGCAATTTATGGCGCTCGCCGAAAGTCTCGATCAACGCCGTCACGCGCTCGATCTCGGCGATGTCATTGTCGATCTCGGCAAATAAATGTTCGCCCAAGGCCCAGCCCAGACGCTGCCCCGGCAGCAGTGTTAACCAGCATCGCCGAATATTTTAAGCCTGTCCACAATCACCGGCCTTAACCGCCCCGTCCCTCGGTGTTTTGACTTGAGCATTCGGCGCGCGGTCATACACTCGCCGTGGCGATAACAGCGCCTGCCGGCTGCCGATCGGCGCCAGATCACGGTGATTTTGGATTGAATCAATCCAAAGCCACCGTGATGGATTCCATTAATTCAGAGCGGGATGCGGGCGGAAAACCGCTCACACTTTCCTCGTCCCGCTCTCAGGCCGGAAGGAAAAACCCATGGATATGGTTGTCGATGAACTCGACGGCGGCATCACGAACGTCGCTTTGCGCGGACGCCTCGACACGAATAGCGCGGAAGCCATCGATATGCCCTTGAGCGTCATCGCGGGGGCAAAACGGGCGGTCGTCGTCGATCTGTCGGAGGTAGATTTCCTCGCCTCGCTCGGAATCCGCGTGCTTTTGACCAGCGCCAAAGCCGTCCAGCGCAAAGGCGGCAAGCTCGCACTCGTCGCGCCGGAAGGCAATGTGCTGATGGTGCTCAAGACGGCCGGGATGGAGACGCTGATCCCGATCTTTCCGGAACGCACCGCGGCGATCGCGGCTGTGGCCGCCTAG
>JAATEW010000263.1 GCA_015655535.1 Hyphomicrobiales bacterium
CTCCGTCTCCGGAATGCCGATTCCGGTATCCCAGATTTCGATGCTCAGCATCCCTTGATGCCGGCGGCAACCGAGCAGAACCTTGCCGCGCTTCGTATATTTCAAAGCGTTCGCGACAAGGTTGCGGAGCATCTGATCGAGCAGACGCGCATCGCTGCGGACGAAAAGTCCGCATGGCACAACGCGCAAGATGAGCTTCTGTGCTTGGGCGTGATAAGCGAACTCGTCCTTCAACTGCACGAGCAGATCGTTGATCGGAAAATTGACCTTTTCGACGTGGACGGTACCGGCCTCGATCTGGTTTATGTCGAGCAGCGTGTTCAGCATGCCCGTCATCGCGGCGGCGGTCTCATCAAGCCGTGCCACGAGTTCGAGCGCCTCGTCCTTCTTGTCCTCTTTGATTCTTTTTGCCAGAACGCTTCGCATCAGGCTGAGGACTTGCAACGGCTGACGAAGGTCATGGCTCGCAGCGGCAAGAAAACGCGATTTAGCGACAGTGGCCAGCTCTGCCTGGCGTTTGGCTGTTTCCAAAGCATTCGCCGCGCGCTTTCGTTCCGTATGGTCGGCAAAGGTGATCACGACACCCTCGATCTTGTTCTCGTGAGTGCGATAGGGCAATATACGGCGGATGTACCAAGCACCGTTTTGGGCTTCGATCTCCCGCTCAAGCGGCGTCAGATCCTCCAATACCTTTCGCGCATCAGTCAAAAGCGTGGCATCGGGAGCAAGCGAGTTGAGATCGGCGAGCGGCCGGCCGACGTCGCTCGGGATGACATTGAAAAGTGACTTGGTCGCCGGCGTGAAAAAGCGGATATCGAGGTTGATATCGAGGAAAAGCGTCGCAACGTCGGTACTGTACAGGACATTTTGAAGATCGTTAGACGTCGTGCGCTGCCGTTCCAGGGTCTCCTGAAGCTGACTGTTGAGGGCCGTCAGTTCTTCGTTGAGCGACTGCAATTCCTCTTTGGAGGTGAGCAGCTCCTCGTTTGTCGATTGGAATTCCTCGTTGATCGACAGGGCTTCGTCGTTGATCGCCTTCTGCTCTTCACTCGAAACTTCGAGGTTTCGAATGGCCCCATCGAGTTCGGTTTTCGTCGCTTCGAGTTCCTGTTCGAGAGCCGCGATCTGTGTCATATCCTTCGCGCTGGCCGAGCGCCCCGGCTTGCGCTCCTGCTTCACCTCATCGACGAAGCAAATCAGCCAAAACTCCTCGCCATCGCTGAGGACCGGCTGAACGGCGATGTTGAACGAATGTAGAGCACCGTCATGGTCGGTTCTGCCCCCGGCGACGACGATACACGCCTTCTCCTGACCGGCCTGCTGGATCGCCGAGCGAAGCTTGGTGCGCAGGCCTTCCCGCGCCATGGCAAACAGGTCATGCGTCGGGGGACCCGGTGCCACGCGCAAATAGCGATCCGTCGGTCCCAATGAATAGAGGCATTCATGCTTGTGATCGATCAGGACCGCCGCGGGCGCATAGGTCTCCATCACGAGCCGCCGGCACAAGTCGGCGAGAACGGCTTGGCGCGAAGGCGCTTGGCCCGATGCCGAAAGCAATGAAACGCGCGCTCCATCGCTGGGACTCATCATCAAGCCAAGCTCGCCGGGGCGCGAACGCCGCTCCGATTTGGAGATCACTTCGAAACGGCCGTCCGAATTGCCGATCGTCTCGGAGCTTCCGAGAAGGAGAATGCCTCCCTCGCGCAGCGCGAAGTGGAACAGTGAGATGACCTTGGCTTGCGCCTCGGGATGCAAATAGATCAGAAGGTTGCGGCAGGACACCAGATCGAGGCGTGAGAACGGCGGGTCGGCCAGCACGTCCTGAACCGTGAAGACAACAGCCGCGCGAAGCTCGGGCAAAACCCTGTAATTATGCTCTTCCTTTGAGAAGAAACGCGCAAGCCGCGCCTGCGAGACTTGCGCTTCGATCGTATCGGGATACAGCCCCTCGCGGGCGGAAGTGATGGCATCCGGATCGACGTCGGATGCAAAGACCTGCAACTTGATGCTACGCTTTTGAGCCGAGATTTCCTCACGAAAGAGCATAGCCAAGGAATAAGTCTCCTCGCCCGTGCTGCATCCGGCGATCCAGATGCGGAAGGGGCGATCCTCGGGCTGGCTTTCGACCAGGTCGGGGATGATCTTCTTTGCCAAGAGATCAAATACTTTTGGGTCACGGAAGAAACTGGTGACATTGATGAGCAGGTCTTTGGCAAGGAGATCGAGCTCGTTTGGGTCGCTCCGCAGCATATCGAGATAACGAGCCATATTGTCGGTCGCAATCCCGACCATTCCTACGCGCCGTTCGATCCGGCGTTGCAGCGTACCTTGTTTGTAAAAAGTGAAATCATGAGCGGTTTTTGTGCGGAGAAGATCGATGATCCCTGGCAGCCAGTCATGTGTTTCATCCGGCGGAACGGAATCGTCATGTCGAAGAGTGAGCGGTTTGTGGCGATTATATTCGATGAGCGCCTGGGGAATCTTTGCAACCGGCAGCACGAAATCCACTGAGCCAGTCGCAATGGCGTTTCTCGGCATGCCGTCATATCCGGCTTCGCTGGGATCCTGCGCGACGACGAAGCCGCCTTTATCCTTGATAGCTTTCAGACCGAGGCTGCCGTCGGCACCCGTTCCGGAAAGGATCACGCAAATCGCGCGGGCACCGCACTCTTCCGCCAATGAGTTCAGTAAGAAATCGAACGGCAGGCGCGCGCCATGGCGTGCTTGCGGTTGCGAGAGACGCAGCGTCCCATTGCCGACAGAAAGATAGGTTCCAGGTGGAATGATATAGAGATGCTCGCGCTCGATCGGCATTCCATTTGCCGCTTGCAGCACGACCAAAGGCGAATGGCCGCCGAGCAGGCCGACCATCATGCTTTCATGAGTCGGATCAAGATGCTGGACGAGGATAAAGGCCATGCCTGTTTCGGCAGGCAATGCACTTACAAACTTTTGACAAGCTTCGAGGCCGCCCGCCGACGCGCCTATGCCGACGACCAGGAAATCCTTGAAATCAGGCGGCGAACCGCCGACCGGCGCTGGACGCCGGCTCTTTTGCGGTTTGGCCAATTTGGCTTGACGCGGGTGATACTCCGCCATTTTTACATTTCTGTTCGGGCAAACTGCTTCCGAGGGAAGCTGAACTCAATATATTACAATATCGAAACTTTACACCCACCGGCGATATCCAACAGTCTCGATGCGCTCCGCAAACCTATGCCATACACCACGGTTTTCGGTGATCTCGCTCACCTCACGTCAAAGCCTTAGGCCAAGCGAGGTGAAGTGAAGCGAAGCAAGCCTAAGTAGTTTCCGAACCTGTATTCAGTGATCTTTCCTCGTTTATGGTTCAGAAGCGACAGGGTTTCAGGCTCCCTCTTTTGGATGACAGGTCCCATGCCGCTTCACGGCGGCGCAAGCGATTGCGTCGAAGCCGTGAGCCAATTTAAGACCGAAAGTAAAATAACCGATGAAAGGACTCCGCATCCTCGTTGCCGAGGATGATGCCCTGATTGGCCTATTGCTCGCCGAGGTGCTCGAAGAGATGAGTCACGACATTTGCGCGATCGAGGCCACCGAGAGCGATGTGGTGGCGGCTTCCATTCGATGCCAGCCTGACCTCATGATCGTGGATGTACGACTGGCCGATGGGAGTGGCATCTCCGCCGTCGATAAAATACTCCTTAGAGGATTTGTCCCTCACGTTTTTGTCACCGGCGATCCTGCCAGTATCACGGTTCATAGACCCGGCTCTGTGGTGATCCAGAAGCCTTTCCGAGAATCCGAGCTCGTCTTGGCGATTCAACGTGCGTTTGATGCCGCGGCCATATCTTGAGGTCAGGTCCATCAAGGCAAAGCCGGCTCCCAGACGAGTATCTATCATCATCGGGTGGTCTCGGCGGGCGCAGCCTCGGCGGGTGCTGCCGCGGCTGGCACGTCGGTCTGGCCTTCAGCATCATGATGGGGCGTTTTTGCGAGTATCTGCGCGAAGATCACCGCGGCGCAGAAGGCAAGAATAAGAACAATGCCCAGACCCTTGCCGCGCACCGCTTGGACCGCCTCTATCTTGCCAATGACGAGAACGGGCTTTGGCTTCGGCAGCAGCGCAAAAAGCCGATCCATTGTGATTTGGCCATTCGTTGCCTTTTCGCCCGCGCCGGGCTGATCCGGCATCAGCAGCGCTAAAACCTGGAGCGCCATATCTTTCGGCATTTTCGAAATGCGCGCCGCTTCCTTCCAAGGATCGGCGCCGGAGCGGGCAATCGCGGAGGCCATCGTGAGCTGCATCCCGTTCTTCTCGCTGCAGATGATGGCATAAAGGAAAGCATCGTATTCAGGGTCAAGCGGAGGAAAGGCCATAGACATACGATGATCCGATTTTGAGTTCGCCACGAAATAGTCGAGCGTGGCTTTGGCGGTGACCGATTTCGAATTCGACTCTACGGACAATTAATCACACGGCGAAGGTAGAGCACCTCCAAGATAGCTTAAGCCCCGATATCAGATGCTGCGAGGGAAAGAAGACAAGCTTGAAAACGGTGCGTTAATCACATATCCGCAGGCTATGGATATATGGGTAGCCTTAGTGGTCTTGGTAAGCCTCTAAAGGCTAGGATATGCAATCGCTCGCTTCTTGTGACGATCACATTTCGACTTAAGCTTCAGGCGGCTGAGATGCGATGCGGATATCGACCGTCATTCCAACGAACGCGTCCTTCGTTCCGGCGAAACTACCGGCGACCGGCACGGTGAGATGAATATCCCTTGCGACAGCGACCGGGATCAGATTGAAGCCGCCAACACTCCGGTTTGTCGGATCGAACGTGATCCAGCCCGCGCCCGGCACATAGACTTCCGCCCAAGCGTGAGTCGAGCCTGTATCGCGCGAACCTTCCAAATGCCGGTCCGGATTATAGAGATATCCTGAGACAAGTCTCGCGCCGAAGCCAAGACTCCGCACCGCTTCGACGAAAAGAACCGCGAAGTCCCGGCAAGATCCCCATCCCCGATCCAAGGTCTCCAAAGGTGTCTGTGTGCCTTCGTCCTCACGGCTCTGATAGGAAATCCACGACGCGATATTCGCGTTGATATCTTTCAGGAGCGAGAGCGTGTCCGTCGGATTGCCGCGGATGAAGGCCTGCGCCCATGCCCGCAATCGCCCTTCAGGATCGGCATATTGCTGGATTGTCAAAGCTCCGAGATCGATCCAATCGTCGTCGGAATAGCGGAAAGGGTAAAAGATAGCCGAGGCGGCAATATCAAAAACCGGCCAGGCGATCGTATTGAGCTCGAGGTCCGCGACGCTTTCGATCACCAGCATGTCGGCCATAGCCTCAAAGCTCGCCGTCGCAACGACATTGCCGAAGACATCCCGTGCCCAGGTCACCGTCGCGGCGGGCGTCACCACCACATCGTTCGAAATGAGGCGAAGCTCGTGGCTCTCACGAGGACGGAGCATCAAACGGTGCGGACCGAGACTGACCGGCACCCGATAGCGGTAGGTCGTCTTGTGATGGAGTCGGAGGGTGATCAAGGAAGCACCGATTAAGGGAACATGATGAGTGGCCGTGAAAGCTATGAACCAGCTTGCCGGCGCGGCTCCAACGCATTTGGACATTGACAGGCGTTTTTCATGGCCATCGAGATTCCGCAGCCTTCGATACAGCTTTCTATCATTTAACGCTTTCGTAGCGTCGATATCTAATAAAACGATGATATATCGTTGTGTTTCGTTGAGAACCGGCACTTTGACGGGGTCGATGGACAGTCTTGAGGGATATGTCGGCTGCGGAAATATGCACCCCTTGACCCAGGATGGACGTGAACTGTCATTATGCGAGGAGGTCTTCCAGCACTTCTCTAGAGACCACAGCCGGCCGCTCAGATCGCCCGTTGTGCAGAAAGGCCGTCCTCAGATGAACGAGTGCGGGCCAAGTAAGTTCGCGATTTAGACGGCCGAATGGCGCACTGAATGAAGCCACGCCTTTTGGCTGTCCGAGAATTTCTTTCCAGAAGCAAAACCTTTGAAACAACGCGATAAGCGAGCCCTTTATTTTAAAAGCATAGGGACGTGGAATTAAATTCTCTTATTCGTTTCTGCGCCACATCAAGCTTGACGGCTGTTGCGCAACGCCTCCACATTACAGAGCAAGAGTATGTCGTCACTACGCTGGAATCGACGGGGGCGCTTCAATGCGCCACCGCGAATTTGCAAATGGAAAGCAAGTCGCTGAACATGCCAAAAGCTATTTCCGTTACGCGATAAACGACAACCGTTTTTTGGATTTTGGGGCAGCTTGACAAAACTCATGATCAACCGCCGGGGCACCCTGTTGAACATCACCGCCGCGACCGCGGCGATTGCCGGTCTTTCGCTGATCGTCATTGCAAACATACCCAAGGGCGACGAGAACAAGCTCGTCAATGTTTCTTATGACCCGACGCGGGAATTATATCAGGCCATCAATCCGCTTTTTATCGATGCCTATGCGAAACAAACCGGGCACCACCTGACGATCGAGCAATCGCATGGCGGCTCGTCGCGGCAGGCGCGCAAAGTGATCGACGGCGAGCAACCAGCCGATGTCGTCACCTTGGGGCTCTTCACGGATGTCGACGCATTACGGAAACGCGGCCTCATCGCCGCCGATTGGCCAGACCGTCTTCCCAATCATTCCACTCCCTATAGTTCGACCATCGTCTTCGTCGTGCGCGGAGACAATCCGAACGGGATCAAGGATTGGCCCGATCTCTTGAAGCCCGGGCTCGAAGTGGTGACGCCCGACCCGCGCACATCCGGAAACGGCAAGTTCGCGTTTCTCTCCGCCTGGGCCTCGGTGACGACAAGGGGCGGGTCAGAGGATGAGGCGCGCACGTTTCTCTCTGCCTTAAATGAGCATGTGCCCGTCCTGGACGAAGGGGCAAGAGGCGCCGCGACGACATTCGCGCTTCAGGACATAGGGGACGTGCATCTGACCTGGGAAAACGAGGCGCTGCGCGAGGTCGCGGCGTCGAATGGAAAGCTGCGGGTCGTTTACCCGCCCGTCAGCATGCTGGCGGAGCCTTACGTCGCCTGGGTCGATGCAAGCTTGAAGTCGAGGGAAAAGCTTGAATATGCCAAAGCCTACCTCTTATTCCTCTTCGGCGATACGGCGCAGGAAACAATCGCACGCCTCGGCTATCGTCCATACAATCCGGATGCTTTGCAAAAGGCCGGCGTCAGTTTTCCTGACGTGAAGCTCATCCCGATCACTGCTATCGCGAAGGATTGGGACGATGCCAATCGCAAATTCTTCGAAGAGAATGGCATTGTCGATACGATCATCGGAGCGCGCAAGCGATGGGCCTCGCAATAAATTACGACGCCAAGTTCGTTCGCCAAGATCTCGTCGCCGGCCTCACCGTCGCCGCGATCTCGCTGCCGCAGGCCATGGCCTATGCGCTTCTGGCGGGGGTCGATCCTCGCTTCGGCCTTTACTCGGCGATCGTCGTAACTTTCATCGCGTCGGTTTTCGGTTCGTCGTCTCATCTCATCAATGGTCCGACAAGCGCGATTTCGCTCGTCGTCTTTGCTGCTTTATCGGTTTTCGATACGGACCAGCGGGTCGAGGCCGCCGAAGCCATGTTCATGCTGGGCGCGATGGTCGGGGCCATACAGATCTTCATTGCCGTGTTCCGGCTCGGCGATCTCACACGCTATATTTCCGAATCCGTCATTCTCGGCTTCATGGCGGCGGCCTCCTTGCTGCTCGCGATCGGGCAGCTCGGCAATGCCTTCGGCGTGAGGGAGAAAGGCACCGGTGCCCAGCATATTTTCTATCGGCTTTGGCTGACCTTCACGTCGGGCGACGCCATCAACCTGAAGGCGCTCGCGGCGACGGTCGCCACACTTGTTCTGGCCCTGGCCTTTCGCAAAATCGTCCAACGCTACCGTTGGCCCCAGTTCGACATGCTCGCTGCCTTGGTGGTCGTCGCGGTTGTCGCCTTTCTGGCCGGCTGGACGGTGCCGGACCATGCCGGCAAAACCGCGATCGGCGTGACGGCCTCGGTGCCGGCTTCTTTGCCGGTGCCGCATATCCCTGAGATCAAACTGGCCTGGATCGGCGATCTCGCGCCGGATGCCTTCGCGATCGCCTTTTTGGGATTGCTCGAGGCTCTGGCCATCGCAAAGGCCATCGCCAACAAGACGCGCCAGCCGCTTGACTACAATCGGCAGATTCTGGCTGAAGGACTGGCCAATCTCGTCGGCGGCTTTTTCCGCTGCTTGCCGGGATCAGGTTCGCTCTCGCGATCCGCCATCAATTATCAGGCTGGAGCCGCGACGCGTTTTTCCGGCATCCTGGCCGCAAGCTTCGTTGCCATTGCGCTCCTCGTGTTGGCGCCGCTGGCGCCTTATGTGCCGAAGTCGGCGCTTGCCGCGCTTTTGCTTTTGACGGCCGCGCGTCTGATCGATTTCAAGCGCCTGGCCTATACGATGCGGGCGACGCGGGTCGATGCCGGCGTCCTGGTCGTAACGGCCGTCACCGCTCTCGCCTTCGGCCTCGATCAAGCTATTTTAGTCGGCGTCGCACTCTCCGTCCTGCTCTTCGTGCCGCGCGCTGCCAAGCTGAAAGTCACCGAGCTTGTCGTCGACGGCGACAACATCGTCCGGGCGAAGCGCATGTCGGATTCCGAGAACCGGGACTTTCTCATTTACGATTTTGAAGGCGATCTCTTCTTCGGTGTTGCGCCCGAGCTGGAGCGGGCCTTCGGCCATATCAAGTCGCAGCTCGCATTGAAAGGCGTCGATAAGGTTCTTCTGCGCTTGAAGCGCGTGCGAAACCCGGATGTCGTCAGCCTCGAACATTTGCAGCATTTCTTGAAGGAGGCGCAGGCGAATGGGGTCGACGTCTGGCTCGCAGGCGTGCGCCCTGATCTCTTCGCCGCGCTTGGCAGATTGCAGTTTTTCGATTGGTTTCCCGAAAGCCATGTCCTCCTGCACGGCAACGAGGAGAATTCGGCAACGCTCGCCGCGATCAAGCGCATCCGCCAGAGCCTGCCACATAGGGAGCCCGCGGATACGCAGGCCAAGCTCTATTACCTCGTCTGATCGCAGCCCCCGTCCCGTTCGTGCGGCTGATCGCACAATTTGCGGCGCCCCGCGTAGAATGAGAATATCGCCATGCAGGCACGAAGCCGAAAGGACTGGGCCGACTGCGATCCGTCGAAGATACCGACCAAAACGCATATGCCCCACGTGGACCATTGGCTTTCCACGCTGCCGCTTCCGGCGCGCGTTTTGGACGTCGGCTGTGGGACAGGCGGCGCGGCGCGGCTCCTCCTCCAGCACGGCTGCGGGGTTGTCGGTATTGACATCAACCAAGCAGCGATCGAAGCGCTCTCGCGCGAGTTCGGCGACCTGGGAGAAGCCGAATTTCACTTGCGGGATGTCGCGAGCCCTTTTGGCTTCGAACTCGGCACCGCGCGGTTCGACGGGGCAATCTGCCAGCTTGTTGTTTCCGTCGTTGGAGACGCCGCCGATCGGATTCAGCTCTTAAAGAATATCCATGAAGCGCTTTCGCCGGGAGGCAAGCTGTCGATCTCGTTCTCCGGATTGTCGGGTGACATCAACCCGAGTTATGCCGAACTCTACATGACCGATCTGCCTCATACCGGTGAATATGGAACTTATCTTTCGCGCGACGAGAATGGCCGCGTCCTTTATCAAACGCATCACTTCGCGGCCGAGGAGATCCAAAAGCTCCTCCAAGACCAAGGCTTCCGCAAGATCCGCGTCGAAGAGAAGATCGAAGCCAGCAGCCGCCGGCCGGACCAGCGCGCGCGCTTCTATTACGTGACCTGCGAACGGAACGATTGATCCGCATAGGCGCGGCTTGGAACAGCCTATTGGCCGATGAAGGCGCGCTCGAAATGCCCGGCAAAGCCGGCGATAAAGCCATCCTCACCCGGCAGGCCGACGAAAGACAAGGACGACGGCAGTCCGTCGCTGCGCGGTGCGCCCGGTACGGAGATGGCGCAGAGATCCAACGGGTTCACAAAATAGGTATAGGTGCCCATCACGGCGTTCCGCACCATCGGCTCGGCCAGCATCTCCTCGATCGTGAAGATCGTCGGCACCGTCGGCACAATCAAAGCGGCGAACGGGGCCATCGCATCTTGGGCCACGCGCTGGAGCGACTTCATGCGATAGATCGCCTCGAAAGCGTCTTTCGCGGAGTAGTCGCGTCCCGGCTCGATCGCCGCGCGGACGGCCGGATGCACGGCATCGGGATGATCCGCGACCACCGCACCATAATCGATAAGACGTTCGGCGACCATGGCAGATTGGAAGACGAGGCGCCCCGCTTCCTCGAAGGGAGCGAAATCGATTTCGACCAAGCTGAAGCCCAAATTTTTGAGCGTCGCGAGGTTCTTTGCGAAAGCGGCTTCGGAGGCCGCGTCGTTGAAGAAATTCAGTTGGTCATGGCGCGGAACGGCCAGGATGTGCGAGTCCGGGAGAGAGGGCGTGAGTCCGATCTTATCGGCGTCCCGTCGGCTGAAAGGATCGAGACGATCATAACCTGCGATCGCACGCAGGATCTCGTTTGCATCCGCGCAAACGCGCGCGAAGACGGGCACACAGTCGAAAAAGCGGCTGTTGTAGATAAGTCCGCGACTGCTCACGAGACCAATCGTCGGCTTCACGCCGACAATGCCATTGCAGGCCGCCGGAACGCGGCCGGACCCGCCGGTATCGCTGCCGAGTGAAAAGGAAACGATGTCGCGCGCGACGGCAACGGCCGACCCGGAGCTTGAACCGCCAGGAATATAGGCGGGGTCGATCGCATTGCGGCAGAGTGGCTCCGGACTTCGCGTACCGTTCAGCCCAGTCGCAAACTGGTCCATCGTGTTCTTGCCGATCAGGACGGCGCCCGCCGCCTCGAGAGCGGTCACGGCGGGAGCGCTTTCCGTCGCAAAAATACCGAGCGCCGGACAATTGGCCGTCGTTGCCATGCCGGCGACGTGAATATTGTCCTTGACGGAAAAACTCAGACCAAGGAGCGGCGGGATCTGTCCCGACCGCGCCTCATGCGCGAGCGATTGCGCGCGCTTCATCACGTCCGCTTCAGGCACCAGCGCGGTGAAAATCCCATCATCCGATGCCGCCTTGGCGCGACGGTAGCTTTCGGCGATCAGCGCGACCGGTTCCAAGCCCTGCGCGAGGCTTGCCCGGACAGACGCGAAATCGAACGACAGCGAGTGAATGTCAATCATGAAGCTCTTCAATCATTTTTGCGGACGCAGCCTGGCCTCGGCTAGCTTCTGCTTTCGGCGGCATCGAATGCACGCGCGCTCTGCTCCTTGATCAAGGCAAAACATTCCCTCTTGAGCGCCAGGAATCTTGTATCGAGGGTGAGTTCCAGAGTCCTTGGCCGCGGCAACCCGACCGTAATGTCGCTGAGGATGCGGCCAGGCCCGGCCGACATCACGAGCACTCGATCGGCAAGCAGGATGGCTTCATCGATGTCATGCGTCACGAAGATGATGGTGGCGCTGATCCTCGACCAAAGCTTCAGCAGACTGTCTTGCATAATCGCCCGGGTCTGGGCATCGAGGGCGCCGAACGGTTCGTCCATCAAGAGGACGCGCGGCTGGTTTGCCAGCGCGCGCGCAATCGAAACGCGCTGTTGCATGCCCCCCGACAACGTATGCGGATAGGCGTTGGCGAAACGGCTCAAGCCGACCATGGCGATCAGGTCATCGGCTATGGCGCGCGCTTCGGCGCGCGTCTTGCCATTCATACGCGGCCCATGCGCAATGTTGCTGCGGACAGATTTCCAAGGGAACAGATGCGGCTGCTGAAACACCATGCCGCGATCGGGTCCGGGCCCGGTGATCCTTTTTCCAGACACTAGAATGGTTCCGGCGTAAGGCTGTTCAAAGCCTGCGATGGCATTCAGAAGAGTGGACTTGCCGCATCCCGACGGTCCGAGCAGGCAGACAAACTCGCCGCGCCGCGCCGTAAACGACACACGATCGACGGCGATGACCTGGCCATGCGCGCCATCGAAAACGATGGAAAGATCGGAGACGTCGATCTCCGATTCGGAAGCCGGCATCCGGTGATCGCTTTCAAGCCGCGTCGAGGCGTCGCTTCGGAAGCTGTTCGATATGAGCGAAAGCATTACCGCCACCATACCAGACGTTGCGACAAGGAAGCGAAGCCGCGATCCGCGAGGAAGGAGATGAGTCCCAATACCATAAGCCCAGCCATGACTCGCCCGGTCTGCATATTTTGTTGCGCGACCTCGATCCGGTAGAAGATCCCGGAAAACGCGCCTGCGAGTTCGGCCGCCACCAGAGTGTAGAAGGATATGCTGACGGCGGTTCGAAGACCGACGAAGATAAAGGGCAGAGCGCCGAGGAAAATCACCTCATATAAAAGCCGGCGGCGCGGCGTTCCGAGCATGCGCGCCGCGCGTATGAGGCCGTCATCCACTTTTTGTACGCCGAGATGCGTCGCAAGCCAGACGGTGAAGAATACGCCCCAAACGATCAGGAAAAGCTTTCCCGTTTCGGACAGGCCGAACCAAAGGATGACGATCGGCACAAAGGCGATCGGCGGTATAGGCCGCAGGATCTGAAACACCGGACCGACAAGCGCGGAGAAAAAGGCGGATCGGCCGGTCAATATCCCCATGGCAATACCGTGGACCGAGCCGATGATGAAGCCGGCCGAGACTCGCGCGACGCTGGAGATAAGATCAAGCGTAAAGTCGCCGGACGCGATCCAGTCCTGCAATGCCGCAAGGACGACGGATGGCGAAGGAAACAGCACGGGGTTTACGATCTGGGCACGGGAGACCAGTTCCCAAAGTCCTAAAAACAGCGGCACCGAGGCAAGCGACACGAGGAAGTTGAGGCGCTTTTTCCTGGCCATGCGGCGCTTCGCGTCCGTGGGAGATAAATTCGCTGCTGCCTGAGCCGCCGGGCCCGGTCTTAACGGAGCCGGCGCATCCGGCGCAGCGGTTTCAGACTCGCAGGTTGGATCAGTCAAGCGCGGCCCTTCAGCTATGCGGGTAGGATACCCGCGACGCATCGAGCTTGCGCAGGGTCTGCGGGAAGATGAATTTCGAGAAATCCGGCATTGTCGCGCCCGGCGGATGATTGTTTGTGTCGAGCCGCCACTCGGCATGCGTTTGCAACGCGGAGAGCTGCTTTTCGCCTATGCTCACATGGAATATATAATCGGGCCAGATGGCCTGCAATTCATCCTCTTTCATGCCGACGGCCTTGGCGATGATTCCGGCCGCTTCCTTCGGATTGGCTTTCATCCAGTCTTCGGCTGCTATGAGCGAGGCAAGGAATTTTTCGACGATTTCGGGATGCGATTGCAGATAGGTTTGCATCACGACAATGTTGAAAGTCTCGGAATAAACGCCCTTCGCATCGAGCTCCGTCACTTTCTCGCCGAGCGTCTTTTTCCCGTTGGCGACATGCGGCTCCCAGGTGTCGAAGGCGTCGATGCCGCCGGATGCAAGCGCCGGCAGCATGTCCTGCGGACGAAGATTGATGAGCGTGACGTCCTTTGCCGTGAGGCCCGCCGATTTGAGAAGTTGCGCCGTATAGACTTCGCTGCCCGTCCCGGCGGTATAAGCGATCTTTTTCCCTCGAAGGTCGGCGCGTGTCTTTATGCCCGAAGCCGCAGAGGTGAGCGTCTTTATGTCCGAATATTCCATACCAGCCACGAATGCGATCGGTTGGCCCGACATAGCCGCGGCCGTCACAGGCGCTTCAGCCGTCGTCGCAATGTCGGCACCGCCGCCGATCACGGTATCGAGCGCCTGCTTGCCGCTCGTAAAATTGCTGACTTCGACATCGAGACCTTGCCTGTCGAAGAACCCTTGCGCCTTTGCGATAATGGCGATGCCGGAGATGGGCGAGAGATTTTGCGCAAGCCGCGTCTTGAGCACCTCAGCCGAGACAGGCTGAGCCGCGAGGCCCAGCAAGGCAAGCCCTACGAATAAGCCCTGAAGTTTGTGAAAATGCATGCCAATCTCCTCTCCCCAAATGCTGGTTTCGTGCATCGAGGTCAAACGTCGCATAAGGAAAGTCTCATTCGGTTCCACGCATTCATCGCACATGCGACGAAAAGGCGAGGTTTGACAGCAATTAGTTGCGGAATCGGCGGGGATCGCCTCAGCGGGCTAATCGTTCACCGTCTTTTCCGTGCTGACCGCCTTTTCATAGAAGCGCCGGTCGAAAAGGCCTTCGATGCTCGGCGCTTCGGCCACGGCACCGAGCTTCACTTGATAGGCGAGCAGGGCCTTGGTCGACTCGACAATGCTCTGCGGATCGGCAGCGAAATGAACGGCGGGCGATGACAGCGATTTACGGATCGTCGCTTGATCGACAATGCCCTTCGACAGCGCCGCTTCGATATGCGGCACCGCGCGATCCGGCGTCTTTTGCAACTCGTCGATCGCGCGCACGATGCCATTGACGATCGCCTGCACGGCTTGGGGATGCTGATCGAGGAATGGGCCATAAACGGCAACGACGGTTCCGGGCTGACCGGGAAACAGCTCTTCACCCGATGCGATGAGAGCGATATCCGGATTGCGCTGCTGAATGATCGTCAAGGTCGGCTCGCGCACCGTCGCGACATCAACGGCATTGGCAAGAATGGCCTGCTGCGTCGCATCTATGCCGATCGGCACAATTTGAACATCGGCCGCATCGACATGAACGGCCTCGCGCAGCCAATATTGCAGATTGGCGGCTGGCACCGAGCCCGGCGGCTGCGTTGCGATCTTGGCCGGACGTCCAGTCTCGGCATGAAACTGCTTGAAAGCTGCGGCCGGCGTCACGCCGGATTTAAAATAGGAATGCAGCTTGGCCCCAGCGACGAGTACGTTTTCATCGATCGCGCTCGCTGTGACAACGCGGAAATCGACGCCCTTGCGGCGGCCGACCGCAAGCGGCGCGATGCCCGCCACATAGAGATCGATCCCGCCGCCCGCCGCGCCCTGAATGATGTTCGGTCCCGACTCGAACGTGACGACGGAGAGATCGAGCCCCGCTTCGCGCAACCAGCCTTCCCGTTCGGCGACGAAAAGCGGCGAAGCGCCGATCACCGGAATGACGCCGACCCGCACCTTCAGCGTTTCCGCGTCGGCGATCGGCGCCAGCATCAAGCCGGCGGCGAATGCGATGATAAATCCCGTAACACGGCCGAATGTCATCTATGGCTCCAATCCGGGTGAGCTTTATGCCCATGCTTAGTTACAATATCGATTTGGTGGTATTTAAGTCTGGATGTCAATTCGATATAGGACATTCAGCCGGACCATGGCCATAACCGAGATAGATCGCGTGCCTCCATCACAAGACGACAAGAACGAACGGGCCGCGAAGCTCGACGCAAGGCTCGGTACATATGTCGCCCCGCAAGACCTCTACGCGAGAACCAAAGCTTTACCCTTCGCCGGCGCGCTGCGCTGCGATCAAGACTGTCTCGAAGCGGGTTCGTGGCAGGAAATTCTTCTCGATTATGAAGTGGGCGCGGGCGGCATAGCCGATGGCGCCACGTTCAAAGTCACTTTCAAATTCTATTCGGATTGGGCGCCATTTCAGACGGCCGATCCAGGCGCGGCAAATTATCTCTCCGCCGAATATCAGGCAGGGCCCTTGGCGCAGGGCCAGTCGCCAGCAAGCGTTCAATATCTCTCCGTCCGTTTCGATCAGAAAGGCCATGAACGGCCGTTTCAGAAAGCCGTCATCGTCGATATTGTCGACGGCTATTTGAACGCGGGCGATCACATTCTCATTCGGCTTGGCGACCGGCGCGGCGGCGGTCCCGGCACGCGCATCCAGACCTTCATCGAGGATCGCTTCAGGTTTCGCGCCTATGTCGATATTCTCGGCACGTCGCGCTTCGTCGGGGTGCCGGGCGATGTCGCGCTGCGCATCGCGGCGGGTCCTGCGGCCCGCGTTCTTCTCAATGGTCCGCGTCTCGCGCGGCCGGGTGTCCCTGCGCCCTTCCATCTCTCTTTGCAGGACCGCTGGGGCAATATTGTGAGCGATCACGCTGCACGCGTTACGCTGACCGGCTTTATTGACGGCGGCGTGGTTTTGAACCGCGAGATCGCGCTGC
>JAATEW010000437.1 GCA_015655535.1 Hyphomicrobiales bacterium
GGGAGAAGCCGATTGGGCCTGCGATGGCGCCGGCACTGACACCGGTACGGTTTGATCCGTTTGCGCGTGCACGGCATCGGCCGAAAGCGGTGCAATAGCCAGTATCCATCCCATTACCCACATCGAAAATACTGCCGGGCGAACCAATCGCAATCTTGATATGGCTGGGAACGCAGCAACGCCTAACGTCATCGACTTTAGCCTTTTCAATAACAGTGACGCGACAGCAAATCGGAGGCAGCGTATGTGCCGTAACACTGCCGTTTGAGCGCAGTGCCACTCAAAGAGTGGCCGGGTATATTTACGAACGGCAAAACCATAGCGATCTCATCGTCATGTCGGGCTCGTCATTCTGAGCGGAAAAGCCCGTTCCAGCGCCTTGGGGCAGAAGGCGTTGGAACGGGGGTGGGGAGGCTGCGTTCACATGTCCGTGACCGAAACAGTGTCACTGACAAAGCGAAGACGCCAAGTTGAAAGCTACCTCTTTTAATAAGACGTTTGAGCAGCTGAAATTCCTGACCGCAAAACGAAAAAATTTAGCGGCGCTCTAAAATGTGCGGTCACCGGTTCGATTGTACCGCAGCCCGCGTCTCGCCGACCAGAACCGGACCAACAACAATCAGACAAATTTCATGATGGAGTCGTTTTTTCCATCATCATAGTTGGTGGTGCGAAAGCATGCTTATGCTTGCATCAAATATTTAAATGCGAAGCCGCACACCTCTGATCGTCATTATCTTGATTGAGGACATCAAACGCATATTACCTTGAAAGCATTCTAATTCTATACTTGTCATAATGCATTGACCCGTCATGATGAAGCTCTTAGCTTCGTGCGCGGCCATCATCATCCGTCATCCGTTTGCTGACTGCTTGAACGATGCCGGCCTCGGAAAGCAAAAGCCGTGGGGAGGTCTCCGTGCATATTGCCCAAGGAGCCGCTCAACAGATCGTCGGCCCGCACGCCGCGCGGAGACCTTTCATGACGAAGGTCCCACCTTACGGCATTGACCGAAGCCGTGCTCACTTCCGTCAGATTCTCGGTTCGAACTGGGAGCATGGCCTTTGGCCCAACCCGCCTGTCCCGATCTTTGAAGAAGACGGACACTGGGGTCGCCGTCTCACTTGGTGCCTTGTGGCCTTTGTCGTTTTCGCAATACATGCCGGCATCGTCTTTATGCTGATCCGGGAGCCAAAATCCTTGGCATCAGTGGATCTGCCACCGCCCGCAGCTGTTTTGATCGACTTAGAGCCCATCGCGACGGCCAACGCGGCGGAAATCGCACAAGAGGCTCAGTCCAAAACGTTAAGCGGGCATAGGTCCCTGCAGGTGGCAGAGCAAACAGATGAATTCAATGACATGACAAAAACCGGTGCCGCATGGGCCGCGCACGACAACGCATGGTCTGAAAAACTGCCTAAGGGCGTTGGACCGGCAAGGCTCCCTGCGCCTTCGAAAAAGGTGAATAAGCCAAGCCTCTCCGCCAAGAAGCAAGCCGCGCAAAAAGCTGGTCCCGCTGTGCAGGCCAAATCGAGGGCTCCCGTCGCACCGGTCAAGCCGTCCACGCAACCTATGCAGGAAGCAGCGAAGCCATCTCCGACAGAAATCGCTGGTTCCACCGGTATTCCGTCGGAGATCCCTTCTTCCTGGAAGACAGAGCTTCTCGCACATCTCAACCGCTACAAGCGCTATCCTGAAGAGGCAAAAGCGCAACATCTTCAAGGCACGGCTTTGCTGAGCTTTACGCTGGACAGGGCCGGCCGCGTGCTCAATTTCTTCCTGGCGCGCAGTTCGGGCGATTCAACGCTCGACGCCGAAGTATTGGCGATGATCGAGCGGGCCTCGCCGCTCCCTGCCCCACCGCCCGAGGTGGATGACGCCAATCTCCACCTGCTCGTGCCGGTTCAATTCAGCCTGCGGTAGACGGGTTAGATTGAAGCGACAATATACCCGCCCCGGCTCTCTCTTGCCTAGTTCAGAAATTCATGGTCGTTGAGAGCAAAAACGTGCGCGGTGCGCCCAAGCCGATATATCCTAAATAGTTTGTGCCCCAATAGCTTTTGTCGAGGATGTTTTGGACGTCGAAGCGGACTGTCACGGGCTTGTTCCAGGGGCCAGTGAATGTATAGCGGGCGCCGAGATCAATCCTCGTCCAATCCGGGAGAATTTGCGTATTGCTCGCATCGACATATTCCGAGCTTGTATAAATCATGCGGCCGGTCACCGTAAAACCTTTCACGAAGGGAGCGTCCCATTCGGCGCCAAGATTGAGCTGAATATCCGGCACGCCGATCGCCTTTTTTCCGTTGTCTGTCCTGGCTTGCGTCTCTGTCTGCCGACCGTCGATAAACGTGATGCCGCCCAACAGGCGAACACCGGTCGTCAACTCACCGAAATTCTCGAGTTCGATGCCTCGATTGCGCTGCTGGCCATTAAGTGATTCAGTCGGGAGTGGAGTTCCGGCAGCCGTTATGAGGTTCGGTTGAGTGATTTGAAACGCGCTGAGCGTCGTCGTTAAGGTACCCCAGTCAACTTTCACGCCAGCTTCAAGCTGCCTCGAAATATAGGGAGGCAAAACTGAACCCGCGTTTGTGTAGCCCGCGGGAACGACGGCACCTTCCTGCAAGCCCTGGATATAGTTTCCGTAAAGCGACACATTCTGCCAAGGCTTGATCACAAAGGTGAAAGCAGGACTCCAAGCGCCCTTATCATAGCTCGATGTCTCCGCACCGGTTGTCGTGCTGAAACTGTCGACGCCGACCTCCTGTCGCCGAACACCAAGAGTCACTTGGATACGCTTCTCCAAGATAGATAAAGTATCTGCCACGCCAAGACTCGATAAACGTGTATCGCTCGCCTTAAGTGGATCCGGCGAAGCTATGCCGGGATAGGCCAAGGCGGCCGGGGTATAGATGTTGGACGAGATCTTGGGGCCATCGATATATTGATCGCCAAATATGCTTTGCAGATCAGTGGCATTGAAATCGAGCGCGTGATTGATAGGACCCGTATCGACGGCTCCGCGTAAACCTGCTTCGGCCGTTACGTTACGCTCAAATTGGCTACCGCTGAGCGTGTACCCCGTAAAATCGCCTCTTAAATTGATGATCGTTGGCTGAACATAATACAGATGCTGATTCACACTATGCGCACCGAAAGCGCCGTAAGCAGTCCAATCTTTGGTTAAGTTGGCTTCAGCCTGGATGAGGCCAAACACGTCACTATTTTCCAAGGAATTCCAAGGGGGCATGAAATTGGCGCTTGCTTTGGGAGCCGCGGGAACCTGAACGCCGGGCGCGACCAGAACAAACCGCGTGACGCCGTCCGTTGTCCTTGTCTGATAGCCGAAATCGGCGGAAAATCGTACTGGATTGCTTCGGCAATCGAGTCCTAGAACCGCAGCGCCAATCCGATCCTTGTTATCGTCAATAGGGGTATTGCCCGCCGTATAGGTGCCGTTGAACCGCGCGCCGCAGGCGTTATCTGGTCCGAACCGCCGAGCTACATCGACATGCTCACCAAATTGTCCTCGCGACACGTAGCTCGTCGTGAACTGCGTCAGGGGCTCGGCACCAGCACGCTTCGGAACCAAGTTGATGGTGCCCCCAATGCTGCCGCCCAACGGCATGCCGTTCAACAATGCGCTTGGCCCCTTGAGCACTTCGACGCGTTCGACAAAATCCGTTGAAACGGTCGTGAACGGCGCGATACCGTAGAGGCCATTGAGCGCAATATCGTTATTTGAGACGTAAAAGCCGCGGATATAAAAAGGATCCGTAGCGCCCCCAGCCGATGTCGCCTGACGCACAGACGGGTCATTAGCGAGAACATCCGTGATCGTGCGTGCTTGCTGATCCTGGATTGTCTTGCTGGTATAGCTCGTCTGATTGAACGGCGTGTCCATCACGCTGCGGTTGCCGAGCAGACCGACTGCGCCACCCGTCGCGACCTGGCCGCCGGCGTAGGCTGGCATTGGCGTCATGGTCGAGAGCGGGTTGCTGGCACCCTGCACATCGATCGTGTCAAGCGTGAGGGCCCCAGGAACGTTGACCGCCACGCTGTTGCCTTCCTGCCTCATGTCAGTGAGCACGATCGATTGCCGGCCGCTCATCCGATAGCCGAGACCCGTTCCTGCGAGCAGCCGAGCCATGGCCTGCTGCGGCGTCATTAGACCTTCGACAGGTCTGCTCGTCACGTCAGATGGAAGCGTAAACGGATAGGCGATCCGCCAGCCGCTGACGGCGCCGACATCGGCTATGGCGGCAGCCAGCGATTTCGCCGGAATGTTGAAATGATAAGTTCCTGGCGGCTGCGCCTGGGAAGGTGCAACCGGAGCCGATTGTGCCTGGGCGGATGCGCCAGGGAGCGCTGACAGTGCGACTACGCCCAGCAACCCGGCAAGGCGCGGGCGCGCCGGCCTCGTCTTCTTCAGCCCTGACGGCATACTCAACATCCTTCCAACCGTATCCCAGGCCGTATGAACGGCATTCATGGAGGAAAACGGTCGGCAGGGCTTTCGCCGTGTCTGTCCCTTGCAGATTTTTTTGAGACTCAGAACGCCTCTAAACAAAGACTACGCAAATGGCTCATTAATAGAGCACGGTCAGGAGCGGACTTGCGTGTACAAGCGTGCCTTGCACGGCAGACGCGATAGTCGCAAGCGATGCGTCCACATCTGTGAGCGGGAAGGTGCCGGAGATCTCGCGCGTGGCGGCATCGCCGCGCACGGCGATCCAGCCGCGCTTGTGCCGTTGCAAAATGGCGACCACGTCTTCAACTGTCGCCCCTTGCACCACGAGACGGCCGGCCATCCAGGAGAGCGCGACGCTCGGATCGACAGAGCGCACCTTGCCGGAGCGCCCTCGCGTTATGATAATTTCTTCGTCGCGATTGAGGATCGTGGGGTCGGCATCATCGACATTGCCTGAAACTTCGACTGAGCCCTCGGCCACAAAAACTTCCGTCTGGTCGCGAACCAGATTGACGTCGAACTTCGTGCCTATGTCGCGGATCTCATCGCCATTCGCCTGCACCGTGAACGCGCCCGATGCTCCATGTTTGACTTCAAAATAAGCTTCGCCCCGCAGCAGTTTCACATGGCGGTGCCCGTTTTGGAAATCGAGCGACAAGGCCGTGTCCGCGCCGAGGCGGGCAATCGAGCCGTCAGGCAAGATGACGACCGACATGAATTGCTGGGAGGTCACAACATCCGCCTGCCAGTTCTGAATAACGGCGGGATCGAAAAGCCAAATGGCGAGCAGCGCCAGCGCGGACACCAGCGGTGCAAAGAGCCAGCTGCCTCGCGGCCGCAAGCGCGTCGCCAGTCTGCGCCGCAAGGGCGCAATCGCATCGGCACGATGCGCCGGTGCCTCCAGCCGGGCGTAGAGGATACGCAGTTCGTCATAGGCGCGGCGATGACGCCGGTCGGCATTGAGCCAGATATCGAAGGCCTCGGCCGTTTCAGGCACTAGTGGGCCGCTACTCGTCCGCGCGAGCCAAAGCGCCGCATCGTCGCGTTGCTTCTCCGTCGGCGTGTCGTCCGGCTTCATTGCCTCTCCCTGACCGCACCTGCCGGGCACGGAACAGAATCACGGCGCCGGCAAAGACGGCGTATTCGTAATGGACAACGCTTGGAAGAGGAAATGCCGTGCCCTGCCCGCGCGGATTATGATCCGCGTTCACCGGAGCGGTCCGCCAGATAGGATTGGCAATGACGTAGCGCGCGGGCGATATGTTTCTCGACCGTGTTGACGGAAATCCCGTGCTGCCGCGCAATTTCCGCATTCGACAGGCCATGAACCCGGCGCAGGATGAACATCTCACGGCAGCGCGGAGAAAGGCTTTGCAAGGCCTCGTCCAGCGCGGTGAAGGCCTGTTTCGTCTCCAGCCGTTCTTCCGGCGAGACTTCGGTAAAAGGCGTATATTGCTCGGGCACGGTCAGCGACATCAGATGAGCTCGGCGCTACTCCGTGCGGTAATGGTCGATAGCTGCGTTGCGGGCAGAGGCAAAGAGCATGCGCCGTTCTTCATCGAAGCTGCCTTTGGGGCCGGCCGCCAGCGTGCGGGTGAAGACATCCTGGA
>JAATEW010000226.1 GCA_015655535.1 Hyphomicrobiales bacterium
CCGGATTTTTCGGAAAGCAGAAGACGAGCAGGATGAAGAGAAGCCGCGTGCGTGGCGCCGCGATCATTTTGGCGCCTGCTATGGCTGTCAGTGCGAGACCGAGGCTCGACAGAAAGACGTCGGCGAAACGAAGCGCCAGGACATTGCCGCCGGTGAGGCTCCAGAGCGGCGCCATGAAAAGATAATAGAGCGAGGGATGCGCGAGATAGTTCGGTTCGCTCGTCCAAAAGCTGAGGTCATTGGGATCGAGAAGGCGGTAATCGCCATAATGCGGGAACAGCACGGGGGTTTCGGCCATCGCCTTGATGAAGGAGATATGCGCGATCTCGTCATAGCTCGACGGAAAGATAGAATAGAGCGCGACCGCGCTTGCAACGCATATATGCGCCGCCAGCATGACGGCGAAGAGAATCCCGGCTTCGAGGTTGATCTCGTTGGAGGCGGAGCGAAGCGGTCTCCCGGCAGCGAGCGACAAAGAACAATCCTTTGCGAAGCGGATTTTCGGCACGGGACTTTGGCGCCGGCGCCCTAAGAAAGGGTGAAGCGGCATGGACCGACAGGGCATGAGCTTGAGCGGCCGGATCGAGAGGCACGCCGCGGCCTTAAGCTCCAGCCTGGATCATGGCCTTAATCTATTAAACCATTGTTTTTATGAGTGATTATGGCAGAATGCCGGGCCTGTTTTTCGCAGTTTCGCTCTATATGCGGTCTTTATGTTGCGCCGCCGCGGGCGCCATCGATCCTATATGCGACAAGGGCCATTCTTTCTCTCGCCGCCCGCGCCTCCCTTCCGGGGTCTTGCGCGCCGGGCGTTCAGGAGAAAAAAGATGAGAACGAGATCGAGATCCGCATACACGAACACGCTTGGCCCGGATCTGATTTTCGCGGGCGTGATCCTCGTGGCGCTCGTGATCGGCTTCGGCGTCCGGCTTATCGGATTGATGCTGCCTTAGCATGATCCCGAAAAATTGCAGACTTTTCGGACAAGATCATGCGCTGACCAAAAGCCATACAGGATAAAGGTGCCGGCCGGCTGCGATGACGCTTCAGTCATCGAAGCTACCTCCACGCGTAACGACCCTTCCTAAGAGACCTTCCATGTTCAGAACGGATATGATCGATGCGGCTCCTGCACAGGAGCCTCCCAGTTTTCTTGTCGGTTGCGATGAGCAAGATCGCTGGGTCGCTGTCGAAGTTCACGGATTGTGCGGCGGCTATTTCGCCGACCAAGCCGCGGCCCTAAAATTCGCACATGAGGAAACCGGCTGGCGCAAAGACGCCGTGCGCTTCGTGACGCGCGTCTCGCCGTTTCAAGTTCCGCCTAAATCCCAGATGTGAGGCAGACGCGTGCGAAAGCGCACGCGCGCCATTGGGCGGCCGTGTGTCCTCTCGCACTGAGCCATGACCATGCCGGCACTATCGTGAAGATCAAGGGCGGCTCGCGCGGCCCGCGATCTCAGGGAGAGCAGCCATGTGGAATCGGAGTTCTAAAGCGATCACTGAAGCGCATGACGCGCCGATTGAGCTTTCGCTGGACCAGATTGAGCTCGTCAGCGGCGGGCTCAAGATCGAGGGCGTCGATGGCGAGTCCATGGACGACAAAAAGCGAGGGACCATCGAAATCATGTCCTTCTCGACGAGCAGTTCCAGCACATCCTCGCATCAGTGACCAGCCTAGAGCGGGATGAGCAAAAGTGTGAGCGGTTTTGCGCCCGCATCCCGCTCTAACTTATTGAATCGCTCACGTTTGATGATTTTGGACTGATTCAGTCCAAAATCATCGTGATCTAAAGGAGAAGCGCAATGAAACTCTGGACATCATCGAAAGCGCGCGCACGTAAGATCATCGATCGGCGCGAACCGGCCGTTGAATTGACGGCTGAGGAGGTCAAGCTCGTATCTGGCGGTGCCGGCGAGCAGAAGCTTAACATCGGATCGGCGACAGGCGGCGCCGGTGCCGGAAAGATATGCTTCAACCCTTTCTGACCCCGGTGGATCGAAGGCCCGCGAATATCGCTTGAACTCAGAGACTTCCTGAGTTCGGCCTAGGCTTTTAGGCGATATCGATGATGAGCGGCTCAAGGCCTGCGATCTCGGCCTCGATATGATCGCCCTTGACGACGGGGCCGACTCCCGCCGGCGTGCCGGTGAAGATCAAATCGCCGGGAACAATCTCGACGAGTTCGGAGAGATAGCTGACGAGTTCCGGGACGCCCCAGATCATGTCGGAGAGATCGGCGCTCTGGCGCAATTGGCCATTGACCTTGCAGGTGATCTTTCCCTTGGCGACGACGCCCGTATACATTTCTGGCGAGATCGACGAGCAGGGCGCCGAATGGTCGAAGGCTTTGGCCATTTCCCAGGGCTGACCCTTGGCTTTGGCCTCGCGCTGCAAATCGCGGCGCGTCATGTCGAGTCCGACCGCATAGCCGAAGATCATGTCATTGACCTTTTCCGGCGGAATATTCTTGCCGCCGATGTTCATCGCGACGACCAGTTCGACTTCGTGTTGAAGATCGCTTGTGCCCGGTGGATAGGGCATGGGGTCGCCGTTCTGTACGATCGCTTCCGGCGGCTTCATGAAAAACACCGGCTTTTCGGTCGGCGTCGTGCCCATCTCGGTCAGATGGTCCTTGTAATTGAAGCCGACGCAATAGATGCGCCGCACTGGAAAGGGCCGCGTCGACATGGACAGAAGGGAAATGACTTTGGGTTCGGCAACCGCATAATCGCCCATGGAACGGACCTCGTTTTAAGTCTTGCCGGCGTATCTTGCCGCGAAGGGGTAGTGGCTCGTTTCAGCGAAAGCAAGCGCCGGTTTGGCCCGCGAGCGCGGTGCGTGCCGGTCAGGTGACAAAAGCGATGCAAGCTCCTTGCCATGAGATCGCGATGTGTTCGACGCTTTCCTGAAACGCCGCGTAAACCTTTGTCGGGAAGGATCAGGCGCTGAATTCACTCTGACGATCATGCGTCCATGGCTTTCACAAAGCTTTGCAAACTCGCCGATCTCCTGCAAGGAGCAAGCGCCGCTTTCGCCCTGGACGGACGCGAGATCCTTCTGCTTTGGCCTTATGACGGTGCGTTGAAAGCCTTTCAGGGCACATGTCCGCATCAGGAAATCTCATTGGCCGATGCGCTCTTCGATGGGCGGGTCTTGATGTGTCAAGCGCATCGCTGGGCTTTCAATGGATGCGATGGGCGAAGCGTCGCGCCGCATTTTTGTCAGCTCGCGCAATATGCGCTGCGCATCGAAGACGGCGGCGTATTGGTCGATGTTGCCTCCGTCGTCCCGCCTGATGCTTGAAAATCTATTCTAGGCTTCCGCATTCGCGGCAGATGTATATTCCACTGCAAATACATGTATTTATATTATTGACTATTTCTATGTACTAAATCTAATGAAGGCGCTCCGCAGCGAGATGTCGGATGAGCCTTTCTTATTACGCGCAAGAGAGTCACGGACCCTTCGAGACATTCGATCTCGGCGATTTCGAGCTTGAGAGCGGCGACAAGATCCGCGGCCTCACATTGGCCTTTGCGACGTTCGGTACATTGGCGCCGGACAAGTCCAACGCCGTGCTCTTTCCAAGCTGGTATTCGGGAACGTCCAAAATCCTCGAACAGGCCTATGTCGGCGCCGGACGGGCGCTCGACCCCGAAAAATATTTCATCATCCTCGTCAATCAGATCGGTAACGGGCTCTCGAGCGCGCCGAGCAACGCGCCATCGCCGTTCAATGCCGCGCGATTTCCGCGCGTCAGCATCGCCGACGATGTCCGGGCGCAGCATCGGTTGATCAGCGAAAAATTCGGCATCAAGCAACTCGCCCTCGTGATCGGCGGCTCGATGGGCGCTCAGCAGACATTCGAATGGGCGGTGCGCTTTCCAGATGCGGTGAAACGCGCTGCGCCCATCGCAGGCACCGCGCGGGTCACGCCGCATAATCGTTTTTTGGTCCAGTCTTTCATTGATGCGATCAGCGCCGACCCGGCTTTCGGCGATGGCTGGTATCAAGACGGCGCCGTGCATCGCGGCTTGCGCAACCACGCCCGCGTCTTCGCGGCCTCGGGCTTCACGCAGGATCTCTTCAACAAGTCAGCGTGGCGCGACCATGGCTTCACGACGACCGACGATTTCATCACGGGCTTCGTCGAAAACCATTTCCTGCCCCAAGACCCGAACAATCTCATCCTGCTCTTGCGCAAATGGCAGGGGGGCGATTCCAGCCGCGTCACGGACGGCGATCTTGTCGCAGCGCTTGCCCGCATCAAGGCGAAGACCTTCGTCATCGCAATCGATGAAGATGCCTTCTTCCCGCTGAAGGACATAGCGCTTCAGCAAAAGCTGATCCCCGGCAGCGAATTGAAGCGTGTGTCCTCGATCTGGGGACATCTCGCATTGTTTGGCACCGACGCCGGATTCAATGCCGCCATCGATCAGCATCTCAACGACTTACTGGCGGCCTAGCCGCATGACGATCTTTCAACCGCGAAGATGAGGAACGCAAATGTCAGAGACGCAAGCATCAGACGTACAAATCTCAGATCCGAGGCCCTGCATCGATCCCAATCCGCTGAGCCCCTATGTCGCCTGGGCGGGCAATCGCAATAAGGATCCGATCCTGTCCGTCTTTAATGGTATCTTCCCGAAAACCGGCAGCGTTCTTGAACTGGCTAGCGGCGCCGGGCTGCACATCAATTATTTCGCGCCGCATTTTCCGGAGATCAGGTTTCAGCCCTCCGATAAGGATCTCAGCGTTTTCGAAAGCATCAAGGCGAAGCGTGCCGAGGCTGCAAATAAGAATATTTCCGATCCCATCGCGATCGATCTTACCGATGAGACGACATGGCCAGATCCGAAAGACGGCCTTTACGATGCTATTTTCGTCATCAATATTTTCCAGGTGGCGCCCGTGTCGATCGCCGAGGGCATCGCGGCGCTTGGCGCAAAAATTCTGAAGCCCGAGGGCTTCATCGCGATCTACGGCCCCTTCACCTTGAACGGCAAGCCGACAACGCCTTCCAATCTCGCTTTCGATGGCGAGTTGCGGGCAACCGCCGTGCCGGACTGGCATTTGAAAGACATAGGCGATCTGGAACAGGCTGCGAATAAACATGGCCTTGCGTTGAAACAGCG
This sequence comes from Hyphomicrobiales bacterium, assembly GCA_015655535.1. Taxonomy (GTDB): domain Bacteria; phylum Pseudomonadota; class Alphaproteobacteria; order Rhizobiales; family Beijerinckiaceae; genus Methyloferula. The sequence goes on from JAATEW010000226.1 coordinate 5,137, forward strand.
CTTCGACATGCCGGTCAATAATTTCATTCTTCAATTCGCGCGCGCTTGAGCCGATAGGTGGGTCGTGCGTTACGATCGTAGTGCGTTTTTGCCTACCCCGAAACGCTCCGGTAGTATGGTTGGATTGAAACCATTGCGAGCGGAGCGAAAAGCACGATGGCTGAAGAGAACCAGGGGCAGAAAACATCTGCGCGGACTGCCGTCGTCTTTGGCGTGGGCGCGGCGGCGGGCCTCGGCGCGGCGCTGGCGCGGTGTTTCGCACGCGAAGGCCTGCGGGTCTTTGTAGCCGGACGGACCGAAGTCAAAGTGAAGACCGTCGCCGACGAGATAGAACGGGCAGGTGGCAAGGCGGAGGCGCGCGTTGCCGACGTCGCGCGCGAGAAAGAGGTGATCGCCTTGCTCGATGAAGCCAGCCACAATGCGAGCCTCGATCTCGTCGCCTACAATGTCGGTAATAATTTAGCCGCGCCGCTGCTGGAGCTCACGCCGGACAGTTTCGAAACGCTCTGGCGGCAGAACGCGCTTGGCGGATTTCTTGTCGGGCGCGAGGCCGCGCGGCGCATGCTGCCGCAAGGGCATGGCACGATTCTCTTCACCGGTGCGACGGCCTCGCTGAAAGCGCGGCCGCCTTTCACGGGCTTCGCCTCCGCCAAGGCGGCCTTGCGTGCTTTGGCGCAAGGCATGGCGCGCGAATTCGGACCGCAAGGGATTCATGTCGCGCATGTCGTCATCGACGGTGTGATCGAGGGAGATTACGCCAGAAGCCGCTTTCCCGATTTCGTCAAAGCCAAGGGCGAAGACGGTTTGCTGAAGCCCGACGAGATCGCCGACGTCTATTGGGCTCTGCACACACAGCCCAAAAGTACTTGGACCCATGAATTGGATTTGCGTCCGTTCAAGGAGACGTTCTGAAACCGCATCATTTCCAAGCAAAGGAGAATGACATGAGCATCAGCAAGACCTTCCTTTACGCCGAGATCCAGGTTGCGATCCCCTTTGGCGAGATCGATTGGCGTGCGATCAATACGGCGATGCAAAAGGAGCCGGGCCTCAAAAGCAAGACATGGCTCTCGGGCGTCAACACCAATACGATCGGCGGGTTTTACGAATTTGACTCGCTCGAAAACGCCAAGGCCTATGCCACCGGCTTTCTCGCCGCTGCGGCGAAGCAGCTTGGCGGCAGCCTCACGGTGAAGCTCTTCAACGGCGACATCACGGCTGATGCCAATCGCGGGATGGATTCGCCCTTCTATGCCAAGGATGCTGTCCTGGCTTGAAACCTTGACACCTATTGTTCGAGCCGCATTTTGCCGTCGGAGGCCCCGAAATGGCGGAGCTTGCTCAGGAAGCTCATTCCGAGCAGGCTCCTGGCCGAGGCACCCGGCGCCATGATGATCGCTTCGACGTCATGCACTTCGACCATGCCGACGCGCACATGTTTCAGCCACGTATGCGCCGCGGTCGAAAGGCCGTTGGCCGTCTGAATGCGAAGCGTGAAATCGGAAGGAGAGGGCCGCAGCCCGATCTCATCGGCGTCTTCGCTTCTGAGCGCCACGAGATCCGCGCCCGTATCGATGAGCATATGAAACTCGCGTCCGTCGATCTCGACAGGCGTCACATAATGGCCGGTGCGATCCCCTTCGACGATCTGGGTCGTTGGCGCGAAGGTGGCTGGCGCGAGGGCGGCTGGCGCTTGTGCCGGCGTCGCGGCATAGCTGTGGAGTGTGGCAGGGGCGACCGGGACGGGCTTGGCTTGCGGCGCGATGAGGCCATGTTTCGAGACATAGCCTACGGTCACGACCGCCAGCAGAATGGCGACGGGGTAAATGCCTAGAAAACGCAGCATGGCCGGTCCCGGTATCTTCTGATGCGGGACGACGCTAGCCGGTCTTTCTGATTTTCCTCTTAAGTGGAAGCGATCAAATTCGTAAACGAAGGGTGACGTTTGCATTTTCCTGCGAGGCAGGCACCTGTCACGGCTGCGGCGCTTCGGCAAGCCGGTAGGTCTGATGGCAGGAGACGCACGTCTTCATCGTGTCGGCGAGGATCGCAAGCTGCTTTTCCTTCGAGGCGCCGTTTTTCGCGGCATCGGCCAAGGCGTCGAAGCCGCGGCCGACCTCGCCGCCCATCTGTTTCCAGGCCGGCGTTTCCTTAAAGTGCATCGAGGCCGGATAGGCGGGATCGCCCGGATTGCGGCGCATGCCCTGCGCGGCCTTGGCCGCGGCCTCGATGACATCTTCTATATGATCGGTGGCGAGGCCTTCGTTGATCGTCTGGATCGATTCAAACAAGAGGCGCATCTCTTCGAGAATATAGGCTCTTTCGAGTTTCGTGCGGGGCGCGGGCTGGCGGTAGTCGATGACCGTGCTGTCCGGCGCGGTGGGCTCGGCGAATGTGCAGGGCGAAGCCAACAGCAGAGCCGCGGCCGTGAAAAGACGCACAGACTTCATGATTGCTTC
>JAATEW010000003.1 GCA_015655535.1 Hyphomicrobiales bacterium
ATTAGGCGAGGCCCCGTAGCTCAGCTGGATAGAGCAGCCGCCTTCTAAGCGGCAGGTCGCAGGTTCGAGCCCTGCCGGGGTCGCCAGACAATAATTTCCGCGCTCCCATATGGCTTGTCAGAGAATGAGCGCGGACTTTTCACATCATTTGTTCCGTGCGTGCCGTACCCGGCGCAAACGCGCGTCGTTGCGGTTGTCCGGTCTGACTGATCGCATTGTTCCTTTGCCGGCCATGCTCTTGCGTCCGAAAAGCAAGCCGAGCACGAGCCGGCGTGGAACGAAGCAATTGAACGAAATCCTCCGGGTCGCATTCAGCCGAGGGCTACCTTTATCCTCTATTGAGAGCACGCATAGTGAACGGGCCCCGTTGGGACGGGCGCCGCTGTCGGCGCCTGAGTCATTCCATCATCGACGATCTCGTCATCGGCAAGTGCATCATCAGGAGGCGACAATGAATTCAATTTTCGTCGTTGCAACGAAAGATCTTCCGCGGGCAAAGGTCGGAGGCGTGGATGATCCGTCGGTGCGCTGGGCCGGAGCCTTCGCGTCATACGGCGGACACGGCGCCACCCAATCCTCGACCATCGTCTATGAAATCGAGTCGGGCGGCCGGCTGGGCTGGCATACGGACGCCACCGAAGAGACACAATATATCATCGCTGGGACCGGCGAATTGCGCATGGAAGACGGCAAGATTCAACAGGTCAAGCCGGGCGATGTTTTCGTCATTCCGACGCCCATACGTCATGATCTTGCGAATACGGGCACGGAGACATTGCGCGCGGTCGCCTTCTTCGCGGCACCGATGTTCACGCAGCATTTCGACAATGCGATGCTTGCGCCGGACGTCCATGTCCTCGGCACCCCCAACCGGGCCGTCTAGGGTCCAAACTCAATTCATGTCCTTGGTCTTCGTAGCTCGCGCGTCTCCTTCTTCCTTTGGGAGAAGATTTGCGCGCTCTGGCTCAAAGAGTTCTAACCGCAAGCCACCACGCATGGCGCGAGGCGTTTTGTTCGTCGGCCCAGCGGGTCTTCGGGCGGAACCATGAATTCCATTTTGCGTTAGGTATGCTGTGATCCCCCAGGTCACAGGCTCCGTCGGACATGATGTCCGGCGGAGTTTTTTGTGCCCGATACAGTCAAACCTGGGGCGGAGATGACACATATGGCAATGCAACAAATTTTGTGTATATAGCGCCGATGACCTATGTTTACCTTTTGATTGCCATCGCCTCGGAGGTTTGCGCCACGACCTTCCTGAAACTGTCGGAAGGCTTCACGAGGCCGATGCCCTTGATCGTGACGGCGCTTGGGTATGGGCTCGCCTTCTACTTTTTATCGCTCACCTTGAAGACCATTCCGACCGGTGTCGCCTATGCGATCTGGTCAGGGGTCGGCATCGTTCTGATCGCGGCGATCGCGTGGCTTTTTCAAGGGCAAAGACTGGATGCCGCCGCCGTCATTGGAATCGCGCTCATCATCGCAGGCATTGTCGTGATGACCGCGCTCTCGAAAGCGGCCGCGCATTAGATCCCGATGACAGCCAAGCCCCGCGCCTGACCCTCTCGCCCGGCTTTTGCTAGGCAGAATGCCTATCGTCTAAACACCAATAGTGCGCGACTCCTGAAAATTAGTCAGTGGGAACCGGGTAGCTTGGGCTGCGTTGCCATGTGGCAGCGAGGGGCGAGCAAGCGATGAATCAAAAGGCTGAACGGGCGTTTCGCGATCCAGACCGCTTGGAAGAGATCATTTCTTCTCTGTCCGAAGGGGTCATCGTGCTCGACGAAAGCGGCGGTGTCGTCTGGGCAAATGATGCCGCGCTCGGCCAGCATGGATTGGAGTCTGCCAAAGGTCTCGGCACCCATTACAAGGATTACGCTGCGCGCTTCGAGCTGCGATATCGCAACAATCACAGGCTCGACGAGGATGCCTATCCGATGGCGCGCGCCGTGGCAGGCGAGGTGTTTCAAAATGTCGTGGTCGAGGTGCGCAGGGCCGACGAAGACGAGGCTTTATGGGTGCATTCGGTGCGAAGCTTTCATGCCTCCGATCCGTCTGATGGCAAGGTCGCCTTTCTCATCATCACGGATCTCACCCAACAATATCAGGCCGAGCAAAGATTCGAGGCCGCCTTCAATGCCAATCCGGCGCCGGCGATCATCTGCCGCCTGTCCGATCTG
>JAATEW010000166.1 GCA_015655535.1 Hyphomicrobiales bacterium
GCACGCCGCGCTTTGCCACTTCATGGAGCGTCCCCATCATGCGCGGATGATTGGTGCCGGGATTATGCCCCATGGCAATGAGCAATTCGCAATGGTCGAAATCGTCGAGCGAGACCGTGCCTTTGACCAGGACGATCGATTGCGGCAGCCCGACGCTCGTTGCCTCATGGCACATGTTCGAGCAATCGGGGAAATTATTGGTGCCATATTCGCGGGCGAAGATCTGATAAAGGAACGCCGCCTCGTTCGACGCACGGCCCGAGGTGTAGAATTCCACCATGTTCGGGTCGGATTGCGCGCGCAAAACCGCACCGATGCGCTGAAAGGCAGCGTCCCAACTGATCGCTTTATAAGTATCGCTCGCCGCGTCATAGATGAGCGGATGCGTGAGCCGACCTTCGTTTTCAAGCTCGTAGTCAGACCAGTTCCACAAGGATGAAACGGTATGCGCGGTGAAAAACTCGGGCGAGACGCGCTTTTTTGTCGCTTCCCACGTAACGGCCTTGGCGCCGTTCTCACAGAATTGAAAAGTGGATGTATGTTCCTTATCGGGCCAAGCGCAACCGGGACAATCGAATCCGCGAGGCTTGTTCGTGCGAAACAAAGTGAGCGCCGCTTCAGTCGCATCCATTTGCTCGCGGATCGCCTTCGCTGTCGCGCGCAACGCGCCCCAGCCGCCTGCCGGATGTGTATAGGGTCTAATTCCCGGCACCTTGCGCGGTCGTGACATCCAAGTCTCCGTTTACGAGATCGCGGGCTTCTTGAGTCTCAGCCGAAAGGCGAGAGCGAAGTACGCGTTGGCAGCCCGTTTAGACTGAAGCGCTGCGAGCAATCCAATGAAACTGTTGGAATGGCCGATAGGAGATTTCGATTGAAACCAATCGTTAAATACGATCGGCAGGCATGAGCGCATGGCATGCGAGCTGAAGCCCGCATGTAGGCATGAGCTCCCGCGCCTTCAATGTTGATGTAACTATAACGAGAGGTGCTGACGTTTTAGAATCGTGATCATACGATCGTCAGCTTCTATCGAGCGCGCCAGTGCGGGCTTCGATCGCGCGAACCACCGCCGCCATATCGGCTTCGCCATGCCCCAGCATCTGCGTCTCGCCATAGAGCGCGTGGCAGATATCGAGCAGAGGCGAAGCGACGCCGGATTTTCGCGCGGCTTCGGCGATTAGCCGGTTGTTTTCGAGCACATTGGAGATTGAAGCTTGGACGGCAAAGTCTTGCGTGGCGAGTTTCTGCGCTTTGATGCGCGAGACGTTGCTCGCCATCGGGCCGGCGTCGAGCACGGCCAGCAATTGACCGAGATCGAGACCGTGCCGCTGCGCGAAATGCACCGCCTCCGCGAGGCCCGTCACCATGGTGATCAGGAACAGATTGACCGCGAGCTTCATCAAAAGCGCGTTCGGCACCGCGCCACAGACAATCGTCTCGCGGCACATGGGCTGAAGCAGCGGGCGAACCGCTGTCACGGCACTTTCCTCGCCTGCGAGCATGGCGACGAGCTCACCGACTTCCGCTGGTTTGCGCGAGCCCGAAACCGGCGCTTCGATATAAAAGCCGCCGGCGGCGCGGATGTCGGCTTCGAGCCCGCGCGAATATTCGGGCGACGTCGTTCCCATATGGACGATCGTATGCCCCGCGACATTCGCAGCGAAATCCGGGGTGCCGCGTCCGAGGATGGAATCGATCGCGGCATCGTCGGCGAGCATCAGGATTACGATGCGCGTCTCATTGAAGAGTTCGGCCGGAGTCGCCGCCACGCTCGCACCTGCCGCGCGACAGGTCTCGCACTTTGCAGCGGAACGGTTCCAGACCGTGAGCTTCGTTCCGGTTTTGATGAGATTGAGCGCCATGGGCTCACCCATGCTGCCAAGGCCGATGAATCCTATGTCCACAGGCACCTCCCGCTCTGCGTGATCTTTTGGGGACGCGTGAGACAGGGATGGTGCGGGACCGATCTTATTCGCATAGACTGTAGTCTATCGCGGAAAGTACCCGGCTTCGATGCGATGACGCATCACAAGAAAATTCAGAATATGACTGCCGTTCAACTTTGGGGCGCACCATGACCATCGCCGTCTATGGCATCAAGGCTTGCAGCACAGTGAAGAAAGCGCGCGACTGGCTCGACGGGCATGGCGTCGCCTATGTCTTCCATGATTACAAGATCGAGGGCGCCGATCCGGCTCTGTTGAAAGCCTGGTGTGCGGAATTCGGCTGGGAGACGATTCTCAATCGGTCCGGCACGACTTTCCGCAAAGTGCCGGAAGAAGACCGGCAGAACCTCGATGAAGCCAAGGCCATCAAGCTGATGCTGGCGCAGCCCTCGATGATCAAGCGGCCGGTCGTCGATCTCGGCAAGCGCCGGCTGGTCGGCTTCAAGGCGGATGTCTATGCGGAAGCTTTTAAATAGCGGCGCGGCTAGGGCTACCCACTTTCAACTGCGTCATGGCCGGGCTTGACCCGCAACGCTCCGGTTAAGAGAAATTGACCGCTGTTTTTAGCGTCGATTACATACAAAGGCTGCCATTCATCTCTTGGCGGCTAGCATCCGCCTCGCCGAAAATCGCCGCCGTTGGATGAATGGCGAAATCTGATCTTGCAGCGCTTGAGCCCGTCCACATCGTTCATGTCGGTCTGGAATGGGCTTGACTCGGCCATCCAAGCATCGCTCTACGAGTTGTGCCTGGATGCGCGGATCAAGTCCGCGCATCCAGGCTGGATAATCACACACAAACGTTCGCGACGATCACTTCTCACTTCGCGGGCAATGTGCTCGGCA
>JAATEW010000228.1 GCA_015655535.1 Hyphomicrobiales bacterium
TGCCGCTTGCGATTTGGGACTCGTTTTGCACGCTCGCGTCAAGCGGCGCGGTCGCGGTGGCGGTGTTATAAGGCTGGACGAAGTCGTTGCTCAGATAGCCGATGTTGCCGACCTGCGACGGTTGGTTGGTGGCGTTGCCGATCGCCGCGGCGACTGCGTCGCTGCCGCTGGTGCCGATCCAGTTCGTAGCGACGCTGGATCCTCTAATCTTCTGGATTCTGGAGATTAGATTTGAAAAGCCGGTGTTCGGCAGCGGAAAGGAGGACGCCAGAGTGGTGTAAGTCGGATAATTGGGTCCGGTCGTTATGCTGTTCGGCGAGAAGATCGAGACGTAACCTTTGGCATCCGTCGGGTCGAGGAGCGGACAAACAGTACCCAGATAATTGGTGAAAATGTAGCTCGTGCCGCTGCCGTCCGAGCGATAGACCACCTTGATCAAGGTCGCCGGGCTTGTTGTCGAATAGGCCGCCGGTGTGCCGGGGGTGTTATCGGCATTGAAAGTTGTGGTGGCAGTATTTGTGGAAGTCGCTGGACCAGAAAGAGTGGGAATGAGCGTGCTGGTGTCGTTCCAAGTGGTCACGAGACCGGAGAAGATCGCGCAGAGTTGCGCGGCCGAGAGCTGAATGGCGCCGCCCGCACTGGCCGGGTTCGTCGTATTCTGCGAGTTGATCACCCAGCCAGTCGCCGGGACGACCGGTACGTTGACGGCGACGGCGACGGGGGCTTCGAAGAGCGGAATCTGGATCGGGGCGCCGAAGTTTGTCGCGGGATAAGAGGCAGAGCCAGCCGCGGTGGAGACGCCGCTCCAATTCACGACATAGGTTGTTGTCGTATAGCCGCTGGTGAAATTGGCCGGCAGCGGCGAGTCGCTGGCGCCGAAATCAACGTGCGGATAGGGATAGGAACCGAGGACCGGCGTATTCGAATTCGAAGGATAGTTACCATCGTCAAAGACCGGCGGATTGGCGGGCAAAGAGCCGTTGCCGTTGAAGAGCTGGTTCGGATCATTGCTGACGAAGCCGCGCAAGCCGCTGCCGCTGCCGACGCCGGAGTACAGGCCTTCAACACCGTTGAAATTAGCACCGGGAGTCGAGGTGGTGGGGCAGCCCGCGGGTGCCGCGTAGGCGTCGCCGGCCGGCGTAATGCCATAACAATCGAAAATGTTGCGGGCGCTGACGGAAGCAAGCGTGCTGCCGCCGCCGAAAATCCCGTCTACAGCCGTCTGGGCGAAGGCCGGCTGAAGGACCGAAGCGCCGATGAGTGCGACGGCTGAAATGGCGAGGACCGAAGTCCCGCTTCGCAGGTTTTCATTCAAGCTACGAGTCATCACAAGTTTCTCCAGTAGGAACTATTGTGTAGAGCGCACGACAGGGTTCGGCCCTTCAGCGAAAGGTCGATTTCACAAAGTCTAACATGACACTTCTGTTTCGGTTGGCCTACAGGCCCATGAATAGGTCTTGAGAAGTCGAGTATAAAAATCTCCGCCCCGGTCACGGGTCATTCCGACGTGATGCCCTACATTTAGGTAGAGGACTCGAACGCGCGTTTTGCGAAAAAATAAACTTGAAAATCTGCAAATAAAATTCTTGACGTGTAGAAGTTTCAGAATCTACGCTTCTACCAATGTTGGTCAGAAGAGCGATGAAAATGGCAGGGAATACGGCGCCTTTTGTTCCTCAAGCTTCCTATCGCGCGGAGGTTAAGGCTCAGCTGCTTACCAAGCCGATTGTGGTTGTGCCAAGCGTTCAAATCCGCCGCGGCCGCAAACATCACAATCAGGGCATAGAACACGCTCGCGCCGAACGTTGGAAGCAAGCATTGCGCGAATTCGAGGAGGCAGTTCGTTGTGTGCCCGACCATCCGAGCTTCCATTATGCGCATGGCGTCGCACTCTGCCGCTTCGATCGCTTCAAAGAGGCGATCGAAGCATTTCAGCGCGAACTTTCGATCACGCCGGGACACGCTCCGGCGATAACGGAAATCGGCACTTGCCTTGCTCGAACCGGGCGTACGCGCGAAGGCATTCCTTGGCTACAAAAGGGTCTTCGCCAGATGCCCAATATGCCGCTTGCTCAATATAGTCTCGGGCTCGCGCTGCTTACCGAAAATCGCCGCAAGGATGCAATTGACGCTTTCGACCGGGCGTTGATGCTGGACGGTTCTTACGCCGATGTCTATCGCACGCGTGGTCTCGCTCATGCGATGGATGGAAACTATGAAAAATCCACGGATGACCTGCATGCGGCGGCCGCTCTCGACAGCAAGAATTATCAAGCGATGCTCGAAGTTGGCACCATTTTGAACAATCAAGCTCGTGATCTTCAGGCAGGCCGTCTTTTCGAAATGGCTGCCAAAATTGCCCCTGATACTGCCTTGCCTCAATTCATATTCGGCCAATTCCTCATCAATAACCGTTGTTTCGAGCTTGGGTTGACTTATGTCGACCGTGCCATCGAGCTCGATCCTTTGCAGGCCGAGCCATATGTCGCCAGGGGCTTTGGGTTTCTCGGACAAGGACGTATCGACGAAGCGGTGGCATGCTATCGCCACGCTGGTGAATTGGACCCGAAAAGCCCGAATGTCGCCGGCACGCTTCTCTTCGCCTTACAGCACAAGCCGGGCGTCACAGAGGCTGATTTATTGGAAGCCCATAAAAAGTGGGCAGGGTTGTATAGGCAGCAAACGCCGAGAGATAGATTTGCCTTTACAAACGATGCCAATGCGGAGCGCAAACTTCGAATTGGGCTCGTCTCAGCCGATCTGCATCGTCATGCGGCAGCATTCTTAAGCCTGCGGGCAATTGAGCAACTTGCGGCTCTCGGTCACGAAATTTATTGTTACAAAACGGACCGGAAGCGCCAGGATGACGATTTCAGCGAGCGGTACAAAGCAGTTGCCAAGTCATGGCGCGACGTTTCAGATCTCGACGATAGTGCGCTTGCTGCGCTGATTGCCGAGCAGAAAATCGACGTGCTTTTCGACCTTGCCGGACATACGGCTGGAAATCGGCTTTCCATATTCGCGATGCGTGCGGCGCCTGTCCAACTGAGCTGGGCCGGCTACGTCGGTACCATCGGTCTCGATACCTATGACGGCATCATTGCCGATCCCGTGGAAATCCCACCGGGTCATGATGTATTCTATGTCGAGCCTATCATTCGCTTGCCCGATTGCTATGTTTGCTATCACCCGCCGGTGGCTGCACCGGACCCAGGTGTCCTTCCGTTTTTGAAGACGGGTACCTTCACATTTGGCTGCTTCAATCGTCCGGCAAAGCTCAATTCGGAAGTGGCCCGGGCTTGGTCGAAGATTTTGAAACAGATTCCTGATAGCCGGATACTTATGGTTTACGGCGGCCTGAATGAGAAAAGCACACAGGAAGCCGTTTATAAGATTCTTGAGAGTGGCGGCATATCGCGTGAGCGCGTCGAGCTCGTAGGAGAAACGGAGCAGCCAAAACTTCTTGAGGCTTATGCGGAAAGGATTGATCTTGCGCTTGATCCATTTCCCTATTCAGGGGGGGTCACGACGCTTGAATCCATGTGGATGGGCGTGCCGACAGTGACGTTGGTCGGGGACACTTTCGCCGGCCGGCACGCTGCTAGTCATCTCACGGCGGCAGGCCTTCAAGAGTTTTGTACCTATTCAATTGATGCTTATGTCGATCTCGCCGTGGACTGGGCCCGGCGGCCAGAAGGACTTTCGACCTTACGTAGTGAGTTGCGCAAACGTGTTTCGACTTCGCCTTTGAACGACCAAATCCGCTTTGGCCATAATCTTTCGGCAGTACTCATGCGGCTTTGGAGTGAATGGTGTATGCGGCGACAACATTTGATGAATTCGAACGCATCCGTTCACTGAACTAATGATGGCCGGGGAAGGGATAACATGAGCTTGCAACAGTCTTCTCCAGCTCGGCATCCAGACTTCATCCGTGCCGTTTTAGATCGCGCCGTCAATTTCATCAACGGCGGGCAGCTCAACAGTGCTGATGTACTGCTTGAAACTCTTGCCAATGAAGCCACCGTTAAAGAACAGGTCGCCTATTTGCGGGGGATCACCGCGCGCGGCCTGGGCCAAAAGAGCGTTGCGCAATATTTCTTTAAGACGGCGTTAGGAGCTAATCCTCGGAACGCTCAAGCCCACGCGCTTCTCGGTCATACGCTGCTCGATGATCAGCCTGCCCATGCCGCCGCTGCCTTCGCGGCGGCCCTGACTCTTAACTCGGCGGAGCCGGATTGGTGTGTTTGGCTAGCGCTGGCTTTCAGTCGCTTGGGATTCCATGATCTCGCAAAAGACAATCTTACCGACGCACTTGCTCTATCCGCAAGTCACGCCGAGGCCTTGGCGGAGATGGACGCGTTGACGGCATCGGACGCGACCGAAGCGAAACAGCAAATTTCATCGCACAAGGCTCGTTCTAGCGATCAATCTGTTCTGTGTGACGCTCTCCTGGTCGAAGCGACACGCCACCAAAGCAATCACGATCTAGACCGTGCGCGGAGAGTCTTCGAACGTCTGTTGGAGATCAACCCGTCGCATCATCTCGCAATATGTAATTTTGCCCTTCTCGAACGTGAGGCGGGACAGCTCGGACTTGCCAAGGAACTGCTCAATCGCGCCAGGGTCCTACTTGACCAAGTGCAGGTCTCGCGGTTGGAGGCTTTTCCTGTCCGTCTGGTAATGGCGGAAGCCTACATCACCTTCGGTGAGAGAGAAAGCGCGCGCTCCCAGATCGATACCATTGTTAAACTTTCGCCAGACGATGCGGGAATTCAGGCGGCGTGCGCTATGGTCCTCCAAAAGATAGGTCAGTCGCGCGATGCAATCGTTCATTTCGAGCGGGCAATCACGCTAAATCAGCATCAATCTCCGGAATTCTATTGCGCGCTGGGCGCCGCGCTTCTCGCGATCGAAATGCCTGATCGCGCGGAGATTCCTTTCAATCATGCGGCGACCTTGGCACCCGGATTGAAGCCGACGATGCGTGGCTTGTTTGAGACCTATCTGGCGCTTGGCCGTCGTAACGATGCCAAAATGCAATTGGAGGCTATGCTCGCCGCTGATCCATCGGATCCCGAAATCGAAGACCTTCGGCGGCGTCTGACATTGAAACTGAATCGAAGTTGAGTCGCTACGCAGCCGTCGGATAAAGCGAAAACGAGATCCGGAAAGCAGCCAAGTATAGGTCTCCAGTGTGCCCGGCCGAAGTCAGGTAATTCCACCTTCAATATCGTCGCGCCAGAGCGGAGACA
>JAATEW010000201.1 GCA_015655535.1 Hyphomicrobiales bacterium
AGAATGTCCACGCCGCGCAACATGCGATCGCGCGCGTCGGACGAAAAACGTACGTCTTTGGCTGCCATTTTTTCAAACTCCTGAAAAGGTTTCTAGTGTCGGTCGGAGAGCAGGCTCGCCTTAGGCGATGACACCCATGATGTCGCTCTCCTTCATGATGAGGAGGTCCTGGCCGTCGATCTTGACTTCGGTGCCGGACCATTTGCCGAACAGCACCTTGTCGCCGGTCTTGACATCGAGGGGCGTGATTTTGCCGGTCTCGTCGCGGCCGCCGGGGCCGACGGCGATGATCTCGCCTTCTTGGGGTTTCTCCTTGGCATTGTCGGGGATGATGATCCCGCCTTTGGTCTTTTCCTGACCCTCAAGACGCTTGACGACCACACGGTCATGCAGGGGACGAAAATTCATGGTCTGCTTCCTCTAAAATGATGATGGGGTCCCATGCTCCCGAAGGGGGACCACCTCGCGAAGCTGCGGCCGGTCCAACCCGGGCCTTGTTAGCACTCGATCATATAGAGTGCTAACAGCGGTCGGAATAAGGGTTTGCCCCCTATGTTGTCAAGGAAGAAGATGTTTGTGCATCGGCCGCCTGCACATTAAGCACATTGGAAAATCAGCGGCTTGGGAAAAAAACCACAAAGGCCGCAGACAAAGCCTGCGCGCCGGACGAGAGATCTGCCGAGAGAAGATCGTCATGCCGCTGCCGTCCGGCAAGGGCGGGCCCGAAAATTTCGGACCGCGCCCGCCGGACAGATCGTCGAAGAGGCTTGGTCTTATTGCACGGCAAGCGCGACGAAGCGCACCTCGCCTTTCGCATTGGCGATGAGGAACAGCGCCGATTTCTTGCCGCCCTCCTTCAAGGCTTTGATCTTGGCCGAGACGTCTGACGGGTCCTTGACCGGATTCTGATTGATTTCCAGGATCACTTCGCCCGGCTGGATGTTTTTCTCGGCGGCCGGCGAATCCGGATCGACGCTGGTGACGACGACGCCGGCGGCGACGCTCTCGCCGATGGAGAATTTTTGCCGCGCGGCGGTGCTGAGGCCCGAAAACTCCATGCCGAAAGCCTTTTCGACCGGCGTCGGCGGCAAGGCCTTATCGGCCTCGGGCGCCTTCGTATCGAGCGAGGCGAGTTTCTCATTATCTTCGAGACGGCCGAGTTTGACCGTTTTCGTCAGCTCCTTGCCTTGGCGCATGACGGTGACGGCGACGTCCTTGCCGACGGGAGCGGAGGCGACGACCTTGGGGAGATCGCGCGATTCCTTGATGTCGGTCCCGTCGAATTTGACGATCACGTCGCCGGCCTGGATGCCGGCCGCTTTCGCTGGGCCCTTATCGTCGGTGCCGGCGACGAGTGCGCCGTGAACCGGGCCGAGGTTGAGGCTTTCCGCTATGGTCTCATCGACGTTCTGGATGCGCACGCCGAGCCAGCCGCGCCGTGTTTCGCCGAATTTCTGCAATTGATCGATGACGGGCATCACGGTCGCCGCGGGCGTAGCGAAACCGATGCCGATCGAACCGCCCGAGGGCGACAGGATCGCCGTATTGATGCCGATCACCTCGCCGTCCATGTTGAACAGCGGGCCGCCCGAATTGCCTTTATTGATCGCGGCATCGGTTTGAATGTAATTGTCGTAAGGGCCTGACTCGATATTGCGATGATGCGCCGAGATGATGCCGGCTGTGACCGTGCCGTCGAGGCCGAAGGGATTGCCGACCGCCAGTACCCAATCGCCGACGCGCATCTTCTCGCTGTCGCCGAATTTGACGAATTTCAGCGGCTTTTCGGGCTTCACGCGAAGCACCGCCACATCGACCTTGGCATCCTTGCCGATGATTTGCGCCTTCAGCTTTTGGCCGTCGGTGAAGATGACCGTGATGTCATTCGCGTCGGCGATGACGTGATTATTGGTGATGATGATGCCGGACGGATCGATCACGAAGCCTGAGCCGAGCGAATTCGACTTGCGCTCGCGCGGACGCGGCAGCGGCGTGTCGTTGTTGCCGCCGGGGCCGCCACCTTGCTGACGGCGGCGGAAAAATTCTTCGAAGAGATCGTCGAAGGGCGTGCCCGGTTCGAGCTGCGGCGCGGCCGAGGCATGTTTGTCTTCCATCGTCTGCGTCGCCGAAATATTCACGACCGCGTCGCTGACCTGATCGGAGAGATCGGCGAGAGAATCGGGGCCTTTGGCAAAGACTGGCGCGACATTGAACGCCGGCAGGGCGAAGAGCGACAGACCGAGCGCGCAGGCGAAGGCCAAGTTCGCACGGCGGCGGGCGGCTTTCGGGGACGCGCGCATGCTGGAGACTCGACGCTCTGAGATGGCAAACAAACCCATGAAGTGATCTCCTGCGACCGGACGCGCGGCATGGCTTAAAGAAGCGCGCCAATCGAATGATAAATTAGGGCGGAATATCGGCGGCGTCGCGCTTTTTGCGGCGCTTCGCCAAAGCTGCGTTTTCCTAATCTTCCTTATAGCCATATCCCGGCAGATTGCCGCTCGCACCATAATATTTATAGGGCAGGAACTTGCCCGACATCGTGATCTTGACCCGATCGCCGCGCGGATCTGGAAGCCGCTCGATTTCGAGATCGAAGTCGATCGCCGACATGATGCCGTCGCCGAACTCCTCCTGGATCAGCTCTTTCCAGGCCGGTCCGTTAACCATGACGAGTTCGAAAAACCGGTAGATCAGAGGATCGGTCGGCGGCATGTCCGTGCCGCGCATGGGGATCTCGTTCAAGAGGCGGGCTTCCGAGTCCGAAAGTCCGAAAAGCGCCGCGGCCTTCTCGGCCTGCGGCTTCAAAAGCTTCATCTGGCCCAAAAGCGCGCCGACGATCAAAACCTCCGACATGCCGCCGATCTCGGCGCAGATATGTTTCCAGGTCCAGCCTTTGTCGCGTTTGATATCGAGGATTTTTTCGGTGAGATCGGACCTTTTCATAAACTGTCTTCCCAGAGCATCCATATGAAAGCGGAACGCGAAAAACCCGCGTTCCGTAAGTTCAACGCGCGGCGGAGGGCGTGCCGGCAGCGGGTTCGGGATGAGAGGTTCCGAAGAAGCGGAAGAAATCCGACTTCGGGCTCAAGACCATCCGCGTATCAGAAGCTTTCAGCCCATTCTCATAGGCCTGCATCGAGCGATAGAAGGCGAAGAAATCCGGATCCTTGCCATAGGCATCGGCGAAGATCTTGTTGCGCGTCGCATCGCCTTCGCCGCGGACCTGATCGGCCTGCTTTTGCGCGTCGCCGCGCAGGACCACCACGTCGCGATCGGCCTTTGCGCGGATCTTCTGCGCCTGTTCGGAGCCTTGCGCGCGATATTCGGCGGCCTCGCGCGCACGCTCGGTCTGCATGCGCCTGAAGACCTGTTCCGAAATCTGGCGAGGCAGATCGGCGCGCCTGATCCGGACATCCGTGGCGACGACGCCGAGACGGCCGGCTTCCTGGTTCACCTGATCGCGAATCTTCAGCATGAGCGCGGAGCGATTGTCGCGCACGATCTGCGTCAGGTCGGCTTCGCCGAGCACGCGGCGCACCGCAGAATTGAGCACGAAGCCCAATTGGTTCTTCGCCCGGTCGATCGTGCCGACCGTCTGATAGAATTTCAAAGGATCGACGATCTTGTAGCGCAGGAAGGCATCGACTTCGATACGCGTATTGTCGGAGGCAAGCACCTCCTGCTTGGGCGCTTCGAGATCGAGGATGCGATTATCGATCGGGATATAGTCTTCGATGAACGGAATCTTGAAATGCAGGCCAGGCTGGGTGATGAGCCCGCGCCCGGCGACCGGCTCGCCGAACCGCAGCAGCAGACCTTGATCCGTCTGCTGAACCTGAAAGGTCGAAGCCGCAGCCACGACCAGGACGAGAACGAGCGCGATCAGCCCGACAAAACCATAAGCGCCTCTCATTTGCGGCTCCCATCGCTGGCGCGCGGTGCCAATTGCGGCAGCGGCAGATAAGGCACGACGCCGTTTCCGTTTCCGGCGGCCTCATCGATGATCACTTTGTCGGCGCCGCCCAAGACACGCTCCATGGTTTCGAGATAGATCCGCTCGCGCGTGACCTCCGGCGCATTCTTATATTGATCGTAGATCTGGGAGAAACGCGCCGCCTGGCCCTGGGCCTCGGCGACGGTCTGCAGACGATAGCCTTCGGCTTCCTGAATGATGGCGGCGGCCTTGCCGCGCGCCTCCGGCACGACGCTATTGGCATAGGCTTCCGCTTCATTGCGCAAGCGGTCCTGATCCTGCTGTGCCGCGGTCACGTCGCGGAAGGCCGCGATGACCTGCTCGGGCGGATCGACCGATTGCAATTGCACCTGAAGCACGAGCACGCCGGCTTTATAGTCGTTCAGGACTTTCTGCATGAGATCCTGGACGGCGGGCTCGATGACCTTGCGTTCGGCGGTCAGGATCTTTTGAATCTGGCTGCGGCCGATGACCTCGCGCATCGCGCTTTCCGCGACGGCTTTGACGGTTTCTTCCTGGTTCGCGACATTGAAGGCATAATCTTCCGGATGGACCGGATCGATCTGCCAGATCACCACGAATTTGACGTCGGC